>NZ_JBQKUH010000022.1:0-69399 GCF_054968485.1 Leisingera sp. G5_S3_59_S7 | reverse complement strand
GGGGCAGCGCCCCCTTCCCACGGTCAGTTCAGCCGCGCCACCACGTAATCGGCCAGATCGCTGAGCATGGTGCGGATCTCGTGATCGGGCAGCACCTCCAGCGCCGCGCGCGCCTTGCCTGCCCAGGCCAGCGCATCCTGCCGCGTGGCCTCTAGCGTGCCGTATTTCGCCATCAGCGCCAGCGCCTCTTCCAGGTCGCCATCCTGCTGCTTGCCTTTTTCAATCGTGCGGGTCCAGAAGGCGCGCTCCTCAGCCGTCGCCTGCGCCACCGCCTTGATCACCGGCAGCGTCAGCTTGCGCTCGCGGAAGTCGTCGCCCACGTTCTTGCCGGTCGCCTTGCTGTCGCCCTGGTAATCCAGCAGGTCATCGGCAATCTGGAACGCAATCCCCAGCGCGTCACCATATTCAAACAGCGCCTTCACCTGCGCCTCCGAAGCCCCGGCAATCACCCCGCCCACCTCGGTCGCGGCCGAGAACAGCGCCGCGGTCTTGCCGCGCACCACCTGCAGATAGATGCCCTCATCGGTCTTCAGGTTCGACGCTGCGGTCATCTGCAGCACCTCGCCCTCGGCAATGGTCGCCGAGGCATTGGCCAGGATGTCCAGCACCCGCAGGCTCTCCGTCTCGACCATCAGCTGGAAGCTGCGGGCAAACAGGTAGTCGCCCACCAGGACAGAGCTCTTGTTGTCCCACAGCAGGTTCGCGGTGGGCCGCCCGCGCCGCTGGGCGCTTTCGTCCACCACATCGTCATGCAGCAGGGTGGCGGTGTGGATGAACTCTACTGTGGCGGCCAGTTTCACGTGGTGGTCGCCCTCGTAGCCGCACATCCGCGCCGCCGCCAGCGTCAGCATCGGCCGCAGCCGCTTGCCCCCCGCTTCGACCAGATGCGCGGTCACCTCGGGGATGCGCGGGGCGTGTTCGGAGGCCATCCGGGTGCGGATCAGCACATTCACCGCCTCCAGCTCCTGGCTCAGCGTGGCGGCCAGCATCTCATGCGGCTTCCGGGTCATCACTTGGTCCATCACTTTCCCGCTCGCAAGGCTCGACAAGGCGCAGGCCTTGCCCTTAGATCCAAATCCATGAAAGAGCTTTTGCGCAGCACCGATCCGACGATCATCGCCTTTGCCTCCGCCCTTCTTGAGGGTGAGGATATAGACTGCTTTCAAATGGACGTAAATATGAGCGTCCTGGAAGGCGGGATCGGAATTTTCCCGCGCCGTCTGATGGTTCGCGCCGATGATTACGACGACGCGCTGGTGGTGATGCGCGACAATGAAATCCCGCTGGGACGATGAGCGGCTTCCGCGAAGATGAGCTGACCCGCAACGGCTTTCTCGACGGCAGGGTGCAGCTGTGGCAGCCCGCACGCGGCTACCGCGCCGGGGTGGACCCGGTTCTGCTGGCGGCGGCGGTACCTGCGCGGGCAGGGGAAGCGGTGCTGGAGCTGGGCTGCGGTGCCGGCCAGGCGCTGCTGTGCCTTGGGGCGCGGGTGCCGGGGCTGGCCCTGGCGGGGGTCGAGCTGCAGGCGCCTTACGCGGACCTCGCCCGCCGCAATGCTGCCGCCAACGGCCAGGCTATTGATGTCCATGAGGCCGACCTGTCCGCCCTGCCAGAGGCGCTGAAGCAGCGCCAGTTTCATCACGTCATCGCCAATCCGCCCTATTACAAAGCAGGCGCGCACAGTCAGGCGCGCGACGCGGGCCGCAAGGTCGCCTTAGGAGAGGGCACGCCGCTGGCGGACTGGATTGCCGCCGCCGCCCGCCGTCTTGCGGCCAAGGGCCGCCTGCACATGATCCAGCGCGCCGACCGGCTGCCCGATATGCTGGCGGCTTGCGATGGTGTTCTGGGGTCGCTGGAGGTGCTGCCGCTGGCCCCGCGCCAGGGCCGCGCGGCGGAATTGGTGATCCTGCGCGCGCGCAAGGGCGGGCGGGCAGGCTTCCGTCTGCATGCGCCGCTGATTCTGCATGAAGGCGACCGGCACGAACGCGACGGCGAAAGCTACCGGCCGGAAATACGCACCATTCTGCGCGATGGCGCAGCGTTGCCCTGGCCCGCCTGAGGCGCGGTTTTCCAGCGGCGCAAACTTAGGAGCGGGGCCGGCCGGTTTCAACCTTTAGCGAATCCAACCCAGCCGGTTTCTGCTGGAATGCGCCGCCGCCTGCGGCAAAATGCGCGGCGCATAGCCGATATGAAAATTTCATGACAAAAATACTGCGGCTGCAGCGTGACAGATGCGGGAACTTATGCTCCACTCTTTATGTCTTACACATCTAGCTCAAAGAAGGAGGGTTGCCATGAGCCTCAGCTCGCATCTGACCGAACTTAAGAAGAAGCACGAGCACCTGAGCATGGAAGTGGAACAGGCCCAACGGTCGCCGAGTACCGACGGGCTGCAAATTGCAGCGATGAAGAAACAAAAGCTCAAACTGAAGGAAGAGATTGAGCGCCTGACCGCCGAAGCGGTCTGAGGGTTCTTGCCGGGGCCTAGCCCGGCAGACGATGGGGAGGGCCAGCCCGGTGCGGCGGCCCTCTTTTTATTTGGGAGGCCTCTTGTTCGGGCGGCCGCTATGCGGCGCCGGTGCTGGCCCGCGCAGCAATCAGCGCCCCGCCCGTGATCAGCGCCGCCGCCAGTGCCAGCCCCCAGGAGGCCGCGGCAATCCCCGCCAGCACCAGGATCAGCGTCGACAGCAGGGGGGCCGCATAAGAACTGGTGCCAAGCATCTGGATATCTCCCTGCTTGACGCCGATGTCCCACACATAAAACGCCAGCCCGACGGGGCCGAGGCCCAGCAGCAGGGTGGACACCCAGCCCAGCGTGCCCGCGGGCCAAACGGTTTCCTCCAGCGCGAAATGCAGGCCCCAGGAGGCCGCGGCAGTGGCCAGGCAGAACACCGCAACCGAACTGGTCGGCGCCCCGCCCACCAGCCGCGACAGCACCGAATAGCCGGACCAGGTCAGCGCGCACAGCAGCGCCAGCCCGTAGCCCGGCAGGTACTGCGCCTCAAACCCGCCACCGCCGCCGGAAATAATCGTTGCCGCACCGGCAAACCCCAGCACCGCACCGATCAGATGACCCGCCTTCAGCCTCTCGCCGGGCAGCAGGCCGGAGAACAGCACGATCAGCAAGGGCCACAGATAGGCGATCAGCCCGGCTTCTGCCGCCGGGGCCAGCCGCAGGGCGGAGAAATACAGCGCGTGATAGCCAAACAGCCCCAGCGTGCCGAAAACGTATACCCGCCACGGCACATGGCGCAGCTGTGCCAGCTTGCCCGCCGCCACGGTCCAAATCATCCCCAGGGTGCCGCCGATGGTGAAACACAGCGCATTCAGCAGCAGTGGCGGCGCTGGCTCCGACCCGACGGTCAGCAGCGCAAGCAGCGCCCAAAGCAGAACAGCGATAAAGCCAATGGCGGTCGCGCGGGTGCGGGTCATGGATGTCAAAGGTCCTTCACGGGCACGATTTCAAAGTCGTCCCACATATGTGCGGTTTTCTCGATCTCGGCAAAGTACCAATCGCGGAAGGCCGCAATCTGCGGCCGGTCCTTGGCTTCCGGCAGGCACAGGAAGCGGAACCGCGCCTCTGTCTGGATCGCCAGTTTGAAGGGCGCCACCAGCCGCCCCTCCCGCACGTCCTTGATGATCAGCGGCCGACGCCCCAGCGCCACGCCCAGTCCGGCACAGGCCGCGTCGATGGCATGATCGGGGGCCGAAAAATGGGTGCCGCTTCCGGGGGTAAAGCCGACACCCGCCGCGCGCAGCCAGGTCGGCCAATCGCAGCCTGGCGCAACGATGCTGAGGGAATCGTCAAAGATCAGCGGCGCATCGCGCAGTGCTCCCGGGGTCGGGAACTGCTCGAACAGCTCCGGCGTCATCACCGGCGTCAGCCAGTCGGGGCGGGTGCCGTAGGACGCCAGCCCCACGTCGTCCGAGACACCAAAGCGGATCGCCACATCGACATCGCCGCGGCGCAGATCCACCACCTTGAGCGAGGCGGACAGCCGCAGTTCGATCTCCGGGTGGGTGCGGGCAAATTCGAACAGCCGCGGCGCCAGCCATTTCGCTGTCAGCGCGGGGCCGGCCGTCACCGTCAGCGTGGTTTCATCCAGCAGCCGCCGGGTGCTTTGCCAGGCCTGGCCCAGGATGCGGAAGCCTTCATCGGCGCCGGGGGCCAGCGTCTCGCCCGCCTCGGTCAGCTCCACCGCCCGGTTCAGGCGCCGGAACAGCGGCTGGCCCAGATGCTCCTCCAGCGATTTGATCTGAAAGGACAGCGCGGCAGGGGTCACGTTCAGCTCTTCCGCCGCCTTGGCAAAGGACATGTGGCGGGCAGCAGCGTCAAAGGCGCGCAAAGCGGTAAGGGGAGGCAGGCGGTCAGTCATGCTCAGATAAGTATACCTTAACTGAACGTCTGCAAAGTCTCGTTTGTGCGTTTTACGTTGGGTCCTCATATTAGGTGCAGGTAAAGGATACTGATCCGAAAGGAGGCCTGAAATGCTGGAATATTCTGCTGATGCCGCCGTGAAGTCCGCGATGGCCCGCGCCCACGCCGAACGCGGCCAAGTGCTTAAGCTGGCCTGGACGTGGTTGCTCAGCAAGAGGCCGGTGCCAGCCCTCCGCCCCAAGGTTTCCCGCTGGGCCTGAGCGCGCTCTGATTCGAGAATAGGCACTTACGGGATAGGAAAAGGGCCGGTCCATCTGGACCGGCCCTTGCCGTTACTGCTGAAGAAACAGCTTAGACGAAGAACTGCGCACCGTTGGCAGAGATGGTCGAGCCGTTGATGAAGCCCGACTCGTCAGACGCCAGGAAGGCCACGCAGCGGGCGATCTCTTCCGGCTCGCCCAGGCGGCCGGCCGGGATCTGGGAGATGATCGATTCGCGCACCTTCTCCGGCACTGCCATCACCATCTCGGTGGCGATATAGCCGGGGCAGACCGCGTTGGCAGTGATGCCGGCGCGGGCGCCTTCCTGGGCCAGCGATTTCACGATGCCCAGGTCGCCTGCCTTGGTCGCGGCATAGTTCACCTGCGCGAACTGGCCTTTCTGACCGTTGATCGAGGAGATCACGATGACGCGGCCGAACTTGCGCTCGCGCATGCCGGGCCAGATCGGGTGCACGGTGTTGAACACGCCGGTCAGGTTGGTGTCGATCACCTCCTGCCACTGCTGCGGCGTCATCTTGTGGAACGGCGCGTCGCGGGTGATGCCGGCATTGGCCACAACGATGTCGATCGGGCCCATTTCCTCTTCGACCTTGGCGATGCCGGCGGCGCTTTCCTCGTAGCTGCCAACATTCCACTTATAGGTCTTGATGCCGGTCTCGTCGGTGAATTTCGCCGCGGCTTCGTCATTGCCGGCATAGGTTGCCGCAACGTTGCAGCCCTGCGCCTTCAGCGCCTGGGAAATTGCTGCGCCGATGCCGCGGGAGCCGCCTGTGACGAGTGCAGTACGTGCCATTCGAGAATCCTCCAGTATTGGTCACTTGGTAATCTTGCTACAGTTTTCACACTGGGAGAGCAACATTATTGCGCGGGTATTTTCTGCGGTGCCGCGTAAAAATTGTCGCACCCGCCGCGTGAGCTTTTTTGCAGGTGCAGTATAGGCCAGGATTGTAAAAGAAAAAGGACGCCGCGGGGGCGTCCTCCTCATTTTACGGTCAGTTGCCGGTATTATGGGCGCTCCACGCACATAGCAACGCCCATGCCGCCGCCGATGCACAGCGTGGCCAGGCCTTTCTTGGCGCCGCGGCGCTTCATTTCGAACAAGAGGGTGTTCAGCACCCGGCAGCCCGACGCGCCGATCGGGTGGCCGATGGCGATGGCGCCGCCGTTCACGTTCACGATCGACGGATCCCAGCCCATGTCCCTGTTCACTGCGCAGGCCTGGGCGGCAAAGGCTTCGTTGGCTTCGACCAGATCCAGGTCGTTGACCGACCAGCCGGCCTTTTCCAGCGCCTTGCGGGAGGCATAGACCGGGCCGACGCCCATGATCGACGGGTCCAGGCCGGCGGTTGCATAAGACGCGATGCGAGCCAGGGGCTCGATGCCGCGGCGCTCGGCCTCATCGGCGCTCATCAGCAGGGTGGCGGCGGCGCCGTCGTTCAGGCCAGAGGCGTTGGCCGCGGTGACAGACCCGTCCTTGGTGAAGGCCGGGCGCAGCTTCTGCATCGCTTCCATAGTGGCGCCGTGGCGGATGTATTCATCCTGGTCCACCACGGTCTCGCCCTTGCGGTGTTTGACGGTGAAGGCCGCGATCTCGTCCGCGAACTTGCCCGCTTTCTGTGCCGCTTCCGCCTTGTTCTGCGAGGCGACGGCAAATTCATCCTGCATGTCGCGGGAGATCTGCCACTGCTCGGCAACGTTCTCGGCGGTCTGGCCCATGTGGTAGCCGTTGAACGCATCCCACAGGCCGTCGCGGATCATCGTGTCGATGTATTTCATGTCGCCCATTTTGTGGCCCGCACGCAAATGCGCGGCATGGGGGGACAGGGTCATGTTCTCCTGGCCGCCGGCGGCAACGATGGAAGCATCGCCCAGCTGGATGTGCTGCGCACCCAGCGCAACGGCGCGCAGGCCGGAGCCGCAGACCTGGTTGATGCCCCAGGCGGCGCTTTCCTTGGGCAGGCCCGCATTGATGTGCGCCTGGCGGGCCGGGTTCTGGCCCTGGGCGGCGGTCAGCACCTGGCCCAGAATGGTTTCCGACACTTCGGATTTGTCGACACCGGCCCGCTCCACCACGGCTTCCAGCACCGCGGCGCCCAGATCATGGGCAGGGGTATTGGCGAACGCGCCGCCAAAGGAGCCGACGGCGGTGCGCGCGGCCGATGCGATTACAACATTGGTCATTGATTTCTGGTCCTCTGCCATCATTTTGGTCTACCGGAAAAGCGCCGCGCAACCGTTCGAGCCGCGGCTGCGCAACAATCTTTCCCGTATCCTCCGGGTACCGGCATAATCTATTGCTGCACGTGCAGCAATTGACAGGGTGTCCCAGCCGGCGCGCAAGAGTCAACCGCCAGAAACGTCCTCCGCCGCAGGATTTCCGTCAGTTCTGGCACGGGGTGCTGCAGGGCAGCGGACGCAGGCGCCGGGACGGGGCAGGGGGCGGCTTTGAAAGCCGCTGCAAAGACAAGGCTGTAGAGGACGGGGCAGGGGGCAGTGCCCGCGTCAGCGGGCGGCGGCGGTACCGGCGGCAGGCGCCGCAAGGCGCCTCCGGCTTGCAGGGGGGGGCGGGTGCTGCGGAAAACCCAGCCCCTATCCGGCTTGCTGGCGCTGCTTCATGTCTTCGATCCAGGGCGGCGACACCGACGGCGCGCCGTACAGGTAGCCCTGCAGGCAATCCACCCCGTTTTCCACCAGAAAGGCCGCGTCTTCCTGGTTTTCCACCGACTCGGCGACGATGAACATGTCGAACTGCTTGGCAATGCCGATCAGGGCCCGCACAACCGACTGATTGTCATGGCTGGCGTGAATGCCGCGGACGAACTGGCCGTCGATCTTGACCGCGTCAAAGAAGAACTGGCGGAAATGGCCGATCGCCGTTGTGCCAGCGCCGAAATTGTCGAGCGCGAAGGAAATCCCGTGCTGCTGCATCCGGCCCATGAAATCCAGCACAAGCTCCGGCGCGGCCATGACCGAAGCCTCGGTGAGTTCCAGCACCAGGCGTTCGCCCAGCGTGGCATCGCCTTTCAGACACCGCTGCAGCACCTGGGTCCAGCGCTGATAGCCGATGGAACGGGCGGACATGTTGATGGACAGGCGGATCTGCGGGAACTTCTCCAGCACCTGCAGGCCGTGCTGCAGCGCCAGGCAGTCCATCTCGCGGCCGATTTCTTTGTCCTCGACCACATGCATGAATTCCCGGGCGGGAATCACCCGGCCGGTCGGGTCCAGCACCCGGATATAGCCTTCGTAAAAGGCGACGCCATGCGGCGCCATGGCCTGCATGACGGGCTGATAGGCCAATACGGTCTGGCCGTGCTTAACCGCTTCGGCAACCATATCCAGCGTGGACCGGTCGCGGCCGGCCACTGCCGCGCTCAGCGGGTTTTCGGAGCCCTCGGGCAGATCTGCCATCGCGTTTCGTCTGTTCATGTGCTGCTGCGGCCCTGTTCCGGCAATGATGTGACACAATATGATGCTCCGGGCAGCGTCGCGCAAAAGGGTTGAGCCGGGATTAAAGTTCAAATTTGACGGATCCGCCTGCCCGGGCTGGCCTCAGCCGCCAAAGCCCGGCGTGCCTGTATCTTCGGGGTGGCGCTTCAGATGGGCGGCTTTGATCCCGGCAGAGGTCTCGCGGCTGCCGTCGTGGCTGTAGCCGGGCGGCGCAAAGGCATAGAGCAGCCGCTGTTTCCAGGTCAGCCCGGGCTGGGCCATGTCCTTGAAAATGCCGATCCATTCATGAAAGGCCACGCGCAGCGGGTTGAAGGTGGCAATGTTGTGCACCAGGCCGAAATCAGGCCGGTCGTGGTCCTGTTCCGGTACGAAGGTGCCGAACAGCTTGTCCCAGATGATGAAGACGCCGGCATAGTTGCAATCCAGATAGCGCGGGTTCCTGCCGTGATGGGCACGGTGATGGCTGGGGGTGTTCATCACCGCCTCGAACCAGCGCGGCAGGCGGTCAATCGCCTCGGTATGGATCCAGAACTGATAGATCAGGTTCAACCCGCCGCAAAACAGCACCAGCGCCGGGTGGAACCCCAGAAGAACCATCGGCGCCTTCACCACCATCATAAAGGTGAAGGTCCCGGTCCAGGTCTGCCGCAGCGCGGTAGTGAGGTTGTAGTGCTGGCTGGAATGGTGGTTCACGTGCGACGCCCAGACCCATCGGATGCGGTGGCCAAAACGGTGCACCCAGTAATAACGCAGGTCATCCAGCACAAAGCACGCCACCACCGCCCACAGCGAGGTGCCCATGTCCAGCGGCGTGATCTGCCACAGCGTCATCAAGAAGCCCCAGGCGATAAAGCCCAGAAGCAGCCCCTCGGCGACGCTGCCCGCGCCCATGATCAAGGAGGTGACTGCATCGCGGGTCTCGTACCGGCCGCCGCGTTTCCTCAGGGCGATCCACAGGAATTCGGCCAGGATGGCGGCAATGAAAAACGGCACCGCCAGCTGGGTCGCGTCGGGATAGGTGAGGTCGCCGCTCATGCTGTCTCCCCGCCGGACGCAATCACCGCCTGCCACCGGGCGCGTTCTGCCCGCGTCAGGGCGACGGACACGCCAGGTGCGCTGAAGTCTTTGAAACTGATGCGCAAACCCCCGGCAGATTCGGCGATGGCAGCGCCGCCCAAGTGCCGCGCCACGGAATCTGCGCCGAACGCCCAGACCAGGCCCGGACCGCTGTCCGCGGCAATCAGCGCAGCATGGCCGCTGGCGGCGGGAAGCACGTTTTGGACCCTGTCCTGAGGATACTGGCGCAGCCAGGCGGCGCGGCTGCTTTCAGCCGTCAGAACCGCCTGCCGCGACCGCCCGGTCACATGCAGCAGCACGGCAATAGCGGTTATTCCGCCCGCAACCAGGGCCAGCAGCAGTTCCAGCGGCATCGCGTCCTCCCGCGGGCAGACTGGCGGCCCGCCGGAAGCCTGTCAAAGGTGGCGTGGGGTCAAGCGCCGCCGCCGCTCCCGGGGGCGGAGCGCAGGCGGGCTGCGGGCCAATGGCCCTGTGGTCTACACCGCCGCCACCGTGCTCTGGCGCGGCGCCAGCACTTGCATCTGCACCACGCGCTCGACAAAGGGCACCAGCCCCTCCGGCCCGGAGCTGCGGTCCTTGAGGTGGATGCAGACGTCCGGCCTGAGGGCGGCGATGATGCCGATCAGGTCGCCGCGGGTCTGGTCATCCAGCCCGGCGCCCATGATAACGCATTCAATGCGCGGCTCGGTTTCCAGCTGGCGCACCACTTCGGGCTGGTCGTGCGCGCCCAGCCATTGAATCGGAAGATGGTCAAGCTGCTCTGCAACATTGCCAATGACATTCGGCAGCTTGCCGATCAGTAACACAACAGGTTTCATTTCACTCTCCACCCTACACGCGGGCGCCTTATCGGGACGTCCCTCAAGAGTGAAATAGTGCGAATTTTTGCCGGGTCAGGTAGCGGCTTCCAGGTCAGAAGGAATAGGTGATTGACCTGCCTTTGCCCTTGTCGCGGGTGAAGGTCACCCTGCTGCCGTCCACTGAAACGGATAAGCAATTTTCGGGCAGCTGCTTTTGATCGATATAGACGTTGCGGCAGAAGAAGCGCCGGTTCCAAACCCAGGCGCCCACGATTTTCTCCCCCCTGGGGGAAACACCGGTCAGTTTTCCGTCTGCGCTGGCGATGACCCAATGATCGCCAGCTACAAGTTTCTTGCCGGCGACAGCGGCCATGAAATCCTTTTCTTTCTTGATGGCTCCGGCGCCGGCTGGTGCGGCGGCTATCACGCTGAGCGCCAGGGCACAGGCTGTCAAACGCAGGAATTTCATGAGATCCCTCCCGGTATACTTGTTAACAGAACACCGGGAGAATGTGTCAGATCAGCCCGTTTTATTCAATCCGCGGCTGAGGCGGCTGCAGTGTCTTCGCCTATCATTGCCGCGATGATCTGCTTGGCGCTGTCCGAGTTCCACTCGGCATCGCCCAGCAGCCGCGCAACCTCCTTGCCATCGCGGCCCAGGAGCACCGTGATCGGCAGGCCGATCACCGCCATTTCGCGGGCCAGCGCCTGTTTCGGGTCCTGGTGGCGGGGCAGGCTGTTGATGCCGTTCTCGTCAAAGAACTTTTGTATGCCCGCGGGCGAGTTGCGTCCCGTGGCGATGGTCAGCACCTGAAAATCCTCGCCGCCGAATTCCTGCTGCAGCTCTTCCAGCTGCGGCATCTCCTTGCGGCAGGGGGCGCACCAGGTGGCCCAGAAGTTCAAGAGCACGATCTTGCCCTGATAGTCGGCCAGGGTCGCGGTGCCTGCGCCGTCGGCCAGGTCGAACGCGGCGGCGGACACATCGCGCGGCTCGGCATGCACGACCAGCTTCTTCATCGAGCCGTCGCGCAGGGCCTCCAACTGCGCCTGATCCGCCGCAGCCGCGGCATTTGCACCCAAGGCGAGGGCCATATAAAGGGAAAGCTGACGAAACAGACGCATATTATCTCCGGGGTTCCACACCATGACAGATCAATCCTCGAACCAGATGTGGGGCGGCCGCTTTGCCGCTGGCCCGGACGCGATCATGGAGGCAATCAACGCCTCGATCGGGTTCGACAAGCGGATGGCGGCGCAGGACATTGCCGGCTCCAGGGCCCATGCGGCGATGTTGGCCGCCACAGGCGTCATTACGGATAATGATGCCGAGGCCATTCGGGAAGGGCTGCTCACCGTTTTGTCAGAGATCGAGGGCGGAACCTTCCAGTTTTCCACAGCACTGGAAGACATCCACATGAACGTGGAGGCCCGCCTGAAGGAAATCATCGGCGAGCCTGCGGGCCGCCTGCACACGGGCCGCAGCCGCAATGACCAGGTGGCGACCGATTTCAAACTGTGGGTGCGCGACCAGCTGGACGCAGCCGAAAGCGGCCTCTTGGCGCTGATCCGCGCGCTTCTGTCGCAGGCTGAGGCGGGCGCCGATTGGGTAATGCCGGGCTTCACCCACCTGCAGACCGCGCAGCCGGTGACTTGGGGCCACCACATGATGGCCTATGTGGAGATGTTCGGCCGCGATCTGTCCCGCGTGCGCGATGCGCGTGCCCGGATGAACGAATCGCCGCTGGGCGCGGCGGCGCTGGCGGGCACCTCCTTCCCGATCGACCGGGAGATGACGGCCAAGGCGCTGGGTTTCGACCGCCCGGCAGCCAACTCGCTGGACGCGGTTTCCGACCGCGATTTCGCGCTGGAGTTTCTCTCCTGCGCCTCGATCAGCGCCGTGCACCTCAGCCGCTTTGCTGAGGAGCTGGTGATCTGGTCCTCTGCCCAGTTCCGTTTTGTCACCCTCAGCGACCGCTTCTCCACCGGCTCGTCGATCATGCCGCAGAAGAAGAACCCCGACGCGGCAGAGCTGATCCGCGCCAAGGTGGGCCGGATCTTTGGCGCCAACACCGCGCTGATGATGGTGATGAAAGGGCTGCCGCTGGCCTATTCCAAGGACATGCAGGAAGACAAGGAACAAGTCTTTGATGCCGCCGACAACTGGATGCTGGCGCTGGCGGCGATGGAAGGCATGGTCAAGGACATGACCGGAAACCGCGAGTCGCTGGCGGCGGCTGCGGGCTCGGGCTTCTCCACCGCCACCGATCTGGCCGACTGGCTGGTGCGGGTGCTGAAGGTGCCGTTCCGCGATGCCCACCATGTGACCGGCACCCTGGTCGCCATGGCCGAAAGCCGCGGCTGCGACCTGCCGGATCTTTCGCTTGCGGATATGCAGGGCGTGCATGACGGGATCACCGACGACATCTTCACTGTGCTTGGCGTCGAAAACTCGGTAAACTCGCGCATGTCTTATGGCGGGACCGCACCCGCCCAGGTGCGCGCGCAGATCGCCCGATGGAAAGAGGTTCTGGACGGCTGAGGCCGTCCGGGCGGGGCTGCTGCAAGGAGTCAGACAATGCGCAATGTGATCTTTGCCTTGATCGGGCTGGCGGTGCTGGCCGCCTGCGGCGTCGACGGCGAGCCGGTGCAACCGACGCTGAATGCCGGCGTTGGCGTCGGTGACAGCGGCGTCCATGTCGGCGGCGCGGTCGGGCTGCACAAGGGGCCGGTCAGCGTTTACCTGGGCTTTTAGCGGCCCCGCGCCCTTGATGCGCTGCCGTTCAGCCGCCATCTGTTGACCGTCCCGCTGCGATGCCGGGGCGGTTTCCGTTTGAGGATATTGCGATGAAATCTGTTGTCTTGTTTCTGGCAGTGCTTGGACTTGCAGCCTGCGAGACCGGGGCGCCGGCAGCGAACCGGCCGCAACAGCACGACACCGCCAAACCCGGTGTGAAGGTGTCCGGCTCGGCGCGGGTCGGGGTGTCTCATACTTTCTAGGAAGACGGTTTTCAGCAGCATGGGTTTTCACCGTCCGGCCAGCCGGCCCGGGCGGTTGCTCTCTGCTGCGTTGCTGTTCTGCCTGTCCTGATGTGCTGCCGTGTCAGCAGCTGTCAGCGGTAAGGAATGGCGGCGCCGCCAAAGGGCGGAGGCGGGACGGGAGGATTTCTCCCGCACGCGAAACGTCGTTTGTGCGTGCCCGTGCCAAGGGGCCCTGTTCCATGGTGCCGGGGGTGTCAGGCCCGGCAGTGACCGCGATCAGGGGGTACTATGCCAAACTGGGCTTAAGGTGCTGTGACAGGGGCGTGCGCCTGAAGCGCAACACCCCCGGCGTTGCGCTCGCCGCTGCTGTTGCGCAGTGAGTGTTTTGGGAAAGATGAAGGCGCAGGCCCGGTGTTTTCATCTTTCCCAAGTACTTGAACGCAGCCGCAAGCCAGGAGCGAAACGGGCGGAAGGTGAAACGGTCCGCCGCGCGCCAGCGCGGCGCCGGGCCCAACGGGCGCGGGCGCATCTTTGATGCGTCTGCGGCGGGCGGGAGAGCGTCTTTGTTTCCGCTGGTCGCCCGCGGGCGGAATCATTTGATCCATCTGCCCGTTTTGCCCTAAACGCGGGGTTATGGACCATTTTCTCTACCGCGACGGCGCGCTTTTCGCCGAAGACGTTCCCATCTCCGAGATCGCCGCGGCGGTGGGCACTCCGTTCTATGTCTATTCCACCGCGACCCTGCTGCGCCATTTCCGCCTGTTCGACGAGGCGCTGGAGGGCACCGATCACCTGGTCTGCTTTGCGATGAAGGCGGCAAGCAATCAGGCGATCCTGAAGACGCTGGCACAGGCGGGCGCAGGCATGGATGTGGTCAGCCAGGGCGAATACCTGCGCGCCAAGGCTGCGGGCGTTCCCGGCGACAGGATCGTCTTTTCCGGCGTCGGCAAGACGGCAGAGGAAATCCGCGTGGCTTTGACCGGCGGTATCCGCCAGTTCAACGTGGAATCCGAGCCGGAGATGGAGGTGATCAGCGCGGTGGCGCAGGAACTGGGCACCAAGGCCCCGATCACCATCCGGGTGAACCCGGACGTAGACGCCAAGACCCACGCCAAGATCGCCACCGGCAAATCCGAGAACAAATTCGGCATCCCGATTGCCCGCGCCAAGGAGGTCTATGCCCGCGCCGCCGCCCTGCCGGGGCTGGAGGTGGTGGGGATCGACGTCCACATCGGCTCCCAGCTGACCGATCTGGACCCCTTCCGGCTGGCCTACCAGAAGGTGGCGGAGCTGACGGAAACCCTGCGCGCCGAGGGCCACAACATCCGCCGCTTGGATCTGGGCGGCGGTCTTGGCATCCCCTACGAGCGCTCCAACAGCGCGCCGCCCTTGCCGGTGGAATACGGCCAAATGGTCAAGGAAACCCTCGGCCACCTCGGCTGCGAGATCGAGATTGAGCCGGGGCGGCTGATCGCGGGCAACGCGGGCCAGCTGGTCAGCAAGGTGATCTATGTGAAATCGGGCGAGGGGCGCGATTTCCTGATCCTGGATGCGGCGATGAACGACCTGATCCGCCCGGCGATGTATGAGGCGCACCACGACATCATCCCGGTCAGTGAGCCTGCGGCGGGCACCGAGAGCCAGACCTATGACATCGTCGGCCCGGTCTGCGAGACCGGCGATACCTTTGCCAAGCAGCGCGGCCTGCCGCCCCTGGCGGCGGGCGATCTGGTCGCCTTCCGCAGTGCGGGTGCCTATGGCGCAGTGATGGCGAGCGAGTACAACTCCCGCCCGCTGATCCCCGAAGTGCTTGTCCATGGGGATCAATTCGCGGTTATTCGCCGGCGCCCGGACTATGAAGAGATGATAAACCGCGATACCATCCCGGAGTGGCTCTGAAGCGATCCGGGCGCGATCCGGCGCGGGCCATCCTGAAACGAGGCCCGAATGCCCTTTGACAGACGTGCCGATCCTGTCCTGAAACGCCTGCGCTGGCCTGTGGCTCTGACGCGGGCGGGACTCGTGGCCGAACGCGCCATGCGCGCCTTCTGGCCGCTGGCCTCGGTGCTGATGGCGGCGCTGGCGGCGCTGATGCTGGGGCTGCACCAGCTGCTGCCGGACACCGTGGTCTGGATCAGCGCCCTTGCGGCAGTGCTTGCCGCCGCAACGGCCGTTGGCTGGGGCGCCTGGCGGTTCCGCTGGCCGTCCCGGGAGGCGGCGCTGGAGCGGCTGGACCAAACTTTGCCCGGCCGCCCCGTCAGCGCCTTGCTGGACACCCAGGCCATCGGCGCGGAAGATGCCGCTTCCATCGCCCTGTGGCAGGCGCACCAGCGCCGGATGGCCGAGGCCGCGGCCCATGCCCGCGCCCCCGCGCCTGATCTGAACGTCGCCTCCGCCGACCCCTATGCGCTGCGCTATGTCGCGGGGCTGTTTATGGCGGTTGCGCTGTTGTTCGGCTCGATCTGGCAGGTGGCCTCGGTCAAGGATCTGGGCACCGGCGGACCGGCTGCGCTGAGCGGCCCCGCCTGGGAGGGCTGGGCAGAGCCGCCCGCCTATACCCGCCTGCCGGTGCTCTATCTGAACGACCAGCCTGAAGGGGCGCTGAAACTGCCGGAGGGCAGCCGTGTCACCCTGCGCTTTTATGGCGAGGTCGGAGCGCTGACCCTGTCGGAGAGTGTCTCGGGCCCTGCCGGGGATCAGCCGTCGGCGCCCGAAGGTGCAGTGGCCTTTGACGTGACCCGCAACGGCGGCTTTGCCATCGAAGGCAGCGGTGGGCGCAGCTGGCAGGTGGAGGTGATCCCGGACCATCCTCCAGGCATCGCGGTGGCGGGCCAGCCGGAGCTGGAAAACGACGGTTACACCTCGCTGGCGTTCAGCGCCCGGGATGATTACGGCGTCGCCGGCGGGCAGGTGCGGGTCACCCTGGATCTGGCCGCGGTGGAGCGGCAGCACGGGCTGGCCGCTGATCCCGACCCGCGCGAGGCGCTGGTGCTGGACCTGCCGCTGCCGCTTTCCGGATCCCGCGAGGAATTCACTGAAAAGCTGATCGAGGATTTCGCCCGTCACCCCTGGGCCAATATGCCGGTTGTCTTCACCTTCTCCGCAATGGACGAAGCCGGCCAGTCTGCCGCGGCGGCGGGCTTTGGTGCGGATATGGTCACCCGCCGCTTCTTCGACCCGCTGGCGGCGGCGGTGATCGAACAGCGCCGCGACCTGTTGTGGGCGCGCGCCAACGCGCCGCGAGTGGCGCAGATCCTGCGCACCCTGTCGCACCGCCCGGACGGGCTGTTCCGCGACTATGGCGACTATCTGCGGCTGCGCACCATTCTGCGGCGGCTGGAAAGCTACACCGTGAGCGGCTCCGTCGCTGAACCGCGGCAGGAGGAGATTGCCGCCGCGCTGTGGGATCTGGCGATCCAGCTGGAGGAGGGCGACGTGGGCGATGCGCTGGAGCGGATGCGGCGGGCGCAGGAGCGGCTGAGCCAGGCGATGCGCGACGGTGCCAGCGAGCAGGAGATCGCCCGCCTGATGCAGGAACTGCGCGAGGCAACCCAGGATTATCTGCGCCAGCTGAGCCGGATGGCCGAGGCAGAGGGCGAGATGATGGATCCGGGCGACATGCCCGAGGACATGATGACGCTCAGCCAGGATGACCTGCAGGCGATGATGGACCGCATCCAGGAGCTGATGGAGCAGGGCCGCATGGCCGAGGCCGAACAGGCGCTGCGCGAGTTCCAGCAGATGATGGAAAATATGCGGATGACCCGCTCGCAGCAGGGCCAGGGACAGGGTGACGAGGGCCGCGAGGCGATGGAGGGGCTGGCGGAGACCCTGCGCGAGCAGCAGGGGCTGTCGGACCAGGCGTTCCGCGACCTGCAGGAACAGTTCAACCCCGGCGCCCGCAGCGGCGAGAGCCAGGGCAATGAGGGCCGCGACGGCGGTCTGGGCCGCGGCCAGAGCCATCAGGGCGGCCAGGGCGGCGACAGCGGCGCAGGCGAAGGCGGCGAAGGGGCCGACAGCCGCAACCCGGATGGACAGGGCGGACAGGGCGGCAATGGCCGCGAACAGCCGGGGCAGGGCGGCTCTCTGGCGGACCGCCAGCAGGCCCTGCGCCAGCAGCTGCAGCAGCAGCGCGACGGGCTGCCTTATCTGAGCGGCGAGGCGGGCGAAGCGGCGCGTGAGGCGCTGGACCGCGCAGGCCGCGCCATGGAAGGGGCCGAGGATGCCTTGCGCGGCGGCGACAACGCCGAGGCTATCGACCGCCAGTCGGATGCCATGGAGGCGCTGCGCGAAGGGATGCGCAGCTTGGGCGAGGCGCTGGCGCAGCGTGATGACGGCCAGCGCAACGGCCAGGGCCAGCCATCGGCCACGGCGCAGGGCGAACGGCTGGACCCGCTGGGCCGCAGCAACGGTTCGGTGAATGACGGCGGCAAGGTCGGCGAGGGCAATGCCTACCGCCGGGCCTGGGATTTGCTGGAGGATATCCGCCGCCGGGCCGGCGAGCGTGAACGCAGCGAGCGCGAACGCAGCTATCTGCAGCGGCTGCTGGACCGGTTCTGAGCGCCAGCAGCCAGCGCCCCGGACGCTCTGTCAGCCTGAAAGTCCGGAAAGGACGCGAAGCGCGTTACTGCGCGCTGATCAGCGTTTTCGCCTGCGCATCCAGCCACAGCCGCATCTGATCCACCCAGCTGACATAGCTGCTGAGGGCGGACTCTGCCAGCGGCACCTTTTCAGCAATCAGCGCCGCATTGTCATAGATCATCACCATCGCCAGCGCTGCAATCAGCGAGAGCGAAAAGCCGCGGGCAAAATTGTTCTTGCGCCGCACCGGCGGCGCTTCCGCAGCGGCCTGAGGGGCAGGCGCCGCGCTGCCGCCAGAGCGCAGAGTGGAGTTGATCTCTTCGATGTCCGGCAGCAGCTCCTTGCGGGAGCCGCTCTCGGCGGCGGCCAGCTGGCGCGGGTCCTCGCCGCGCATCCGGGCCATCCGGTCGCGCGCCTGGCGGCTGCGGCGGGCGGCCTCGTCTTCGGGGGCGGTGGCCTCCTCCAGCCCCAGGTCGGGCTGGGTCTCCAGGCTTTGGCTTTCCGCCGCCCGCAGCGAGGCTTCGCGCTCCGCCTCCTCGCGCAGGATATCCGTCAGGGCAGGATCCAGGCCGCGTGCCCGCTGCGGCTGCAGTTCGGCCTGCTGCTGCGGAATGTCCTCTGCGGCGTCCTGCGCAAAGCCGCCCGGACCGTCCTGGCGGCTGTTTGCGAAAAAGTCTGCGGCCTCCTCTTCGATGCCGCCGCGCTCTGGGGCAGGTTCCGCGGCATTTTCGGCGGCGTCCTCGGGGGCCTGCTGCGGGGCGCTGTCCGCGGCGTCCTGTTCCGGCTCCTCCGCTGCCTCAGCCGGGGCGGGGGCGTCATCTGCCAGGGGAGCTGCCGCGGTTTCCCCGGCGGCCGCCTGGAACCAGGTCTGGCCGCAGTTGGAACATTGCACATCCCGCCCCTCGGCAGGGATCACATCCTCCGGCACTTCGTACTCGGCTGCGCAATTCGGGCAGGTCAGGCGCATCATGCTCTCCTCGGCACCATCCCGCCGCCTTGCAGGCGGGCGGGTTGTTTTTCAACGGATTATATGAGGCCGCGTGCCCCGGCGAAAGAGACAATCCGCGCGATGCCCCCGCCCTTGGCTTCACGGCAACAGAGCCCCCATTGAAACATCCGGCCCCTTGGGGCAAAACACCGGAGCAAAATACCGGGGCGCTGAATTGGGGCGCATTCAGGGGGCGGCAGTGATCGAGCTGGAAAATGTGGGCTACAATTACGGCGGCGGCGAGCTGCTGGATGCCGTGTCGGTTCAGCTGGCGCCGGGCTCCTTCCACTTCCTGACCGGGCCGTCCGGCGCAGGTAAAACCACGCTGCTGAAACTCTGCTACGGCGCGCTGACACCGACCTCGGGCCGGGTGCGCGCCTTCAACATGGATGTGCACGGGCTGGACCGCGACCAGATGGCCTATCTGCGCCGCCGCGTCGGCGTGGTGCATCAGGACTGCCGGTTCTTGGACCATCTGCCGGTGATGGAGAATATCGCGCTGCCGCTGCTGGTGTCGGGCCGCGAACTGAACCACGAGGAGGCCAACCTGCGCGAGCTGTTGAATTGGGTCGGTCTCAGCGAGCGCGCCCATGCGCTGCCGCCGGAGCTGTCGGGCGGCGAGCGCCAGCGGGCGGCGCTGGCGCGCTCGGTGATCCTGTCGCCCGATGTGATCATCGCTGATGAGCCGACGGGCAACGTTGATTGGGAAATGTCGCAGCGGCTGCTGCAGCTCTTGGTGGAGCTGAACCGGATGGGCAAGACGATCCTGGTCGCCACCCATGACCTGTCGCTGATCCGCGCCGCCAAGAACCAGGTGCAGGCGCGGGTGCTGCGGATTTCCAACCGGCAATTGCAGCTTGCGGGGGCGGACCTATGACCGATGGCAAGCTGCGCAAGCTGGTGCTGGGCGACACTCAGGCCAACCGGGTGGTGCCGCCCACCGGCTTTACCGCACAGCTGACGCTGTTTGTGGCGGGCGCGATGGCGTTCCTGGCGGTGTTTGCCCTGGCACTGTCCTTGGCCTCCGGCCGCCTGGCGGACCGTTGGGCGTCGGAGCTGGCGCGCGCAGCGACGCTGCGCATTAACGCCCCGGCCGAGCAGCGCGCGGCGCAGACCGACGCCGCGCTGGAGATCCTGCGCCAGACCCCCGGCGTGGCAACCGCGCGGGCGCTGACGGGCGAGGAGCAGGCGGCGCTGCTGGCGCCCTGGTTCGGTTCCAGCCTGCCTGCGGGCAGCCTGCCGCTGCCGCAGCTGATCGAGGTGACCGCGGATTATCCCGGCTATGACGCCCAGGGGCTGCGGCTGCGGCTGCAGGCCGAGGTGCCCGGTGCGGTGCTGGATGATCACACCCGCTGGCGCGAGCCGCTGGTGGATGCGGCACGTTCGCTGCGCCGCCTGGCGTGGGTGTCGATCCTGCTGATCGGCGGCGCCACCGCGGCGATGATCACCCTGGCCGCCAATGCGGCGCTGGCGGCCAACGCCCAGGTGATCGAGGTGCTGCGCCTGGTCGGGGCGCTGGACAGCTATATCGCACAGGCCTTTATCCGCCGCTTCACCCTGCGGGCGCTGACCGGCGCCGCGGCGGGTGTGGTGCTGGGCATGATCGGGGTCTGGCTGATGCCGGAAGCCTCGGATGAGGGCGGTTTCCTGACCGGCCTCGGATTTCAGGGCTGGGGCTGGCTGGTGCCGCTCCTGATCCCGCCGCTGGGCGCGCTGGTCGCCTTTGCTGCCACCACCCGCGCCGCCACCAAACGTTTGGGAGAGCTGTCTTGAAGAACCCGGTCCAATGGCTGCGCTCGGCAGTCTTTCTGGTGCAGATGTACCTGGCGATGCTGGTTCTGGGGGTGGTGTTTGCGCCCTGGGCTGCGGTCTCGCCCAAGGGCGCGCGCTTGGCCTGCAAGTCCTACGCCCGCTGGGTGCTGTGGACCGCGCGCTGGATGGTTGGCATCCGCTCCGAGGTGCGCGGCGTGGTTCCGTCCGGCGAGGTGATCGTGGCGGCCAAGCATCAGAGTTTCCTGGACATCCTGATCATCTTCAACGCGGTGCCCTCTGCCCGGTTCATCATGAAGCGCGAGCTGATGTGGACGCCGGTGATCGGGGTTTATGCCAAACGCCTGGGCTGCGTGCCGGTCAACCGCGGCAAGCGCGGCGCGGCGATTGCCAAGATGGTCAAGGACGTGGCTCTGCAAAGCCGTGAGCCGGGCCAGCTGATCATCTACTCCCAAGGCACCCGCGTGGCGCCCGGCGCCCGCAAGCCCTACAAGATCGGCACCGCGGTGCTTTACGAGGGCCTGAGCCAGCCCTGCGTCCCGGCCGCCACCAATGTGGGCGTGTTCTGGCCGCGCACCGGCATTTACCGTAAACCGGGCCTGGCGGTGGTGGAGTTCCTGGAGCCGATGCTGCCGGGAATGAACCGCGACGAATTTATGGCGCAGCTCGAAAACCGGGTGGAGCGCCGGTCGGACGAATTGATGAGAGAAGCCGGATTTGAACCAGATGCAATACCTCAGCAGCATTGAAGAACTGGAGGCGCTTTACGGGGAACCGGGAGCGCCTTCTTTACGTAAGGTGGCGCGGCAGATGACGCCGCTGTACCGCAAGTGGATTATGGCCTCAAAACTGTGCATGCTGGCGACCGTCGGCCCGGAAGGGACCGACGACAGCCCGCGCGGCGATGACGGCCCGGTGGTGCAGGAACTGGACCCGGGCACCCTGGCGCTGCCCGACTGGCGCGGCAACAACCGGCTGGACAGCTTGCGCAACATTGTGCGCGACGGGCGGGTGTCGCTGATGTTCCTGGTGCCGGGATCGAACAACGTGGTGCGTGTCAACGGCACCGCCCGGCTGACCGCCGACCCGGATCTGCGCGCGCGCTTTGAAAAGAAGGGCAAGCTGCCGGCCACAGTCATCGTGATTTCGATTGGCGAGATCTATTCCCAATGCGCCCGTGCGATGCTGCGGGCGGGCACCTGGAGCGGTGCCGACGAAAGCGCCGGCCTGCCGACTATGGGCGACATCCTGGCCGAGCAGACAGCAGGCGAGGAAGGCGGCGCCGGATACGACAAGAGCTGGAACGCCCGCGCCGCCGAAACCATGTGGTGAGCAGGCGGCGGGGCGCTCAAGGACGTTCGAACGTCCTTGGCAAAACTCTATGAAGAATTTTGCAGCCAGCGAGGCTGCGCCCCCTGGCTGCCCGTTGCGCTGCCTGGGAGCTGTCCGGTCAGCTGATGACCTCGCCAATCAGCATCTGCGGCTTCACATCGGTGAAATTCGGAATGTCCTCCAGCGCGGGCCCTGCGGCCTTCATCGCGGCGTCCATGGCGGCCTGATCGGAAAATGTCATCGTTGCAATGGCATAAAACGGTGCCGGTTTGTCCGGCCCGCCTGCCAGTCCCTTGGTGACAATGATCGTCTGGATATGCGGTCCCATGTGCTGGTCCACGATCTTCATATGGGTGTCCGCATAATAGGCGTGGTCGAAATTGGTTCCCTCTGTGACGGGGTAGATGACTTGCAACGTGACGGGCATGAAGGTGTCTCCTGCGGCTTATGCACTTCGGGGCAGTAGAGCGGGGTTTGGCGTCAAATGCCAAAGGTATTTTGGCGTCTATTTATGGCTTGAGCGAGGGATCATAAGGCTGACCAAACTCCCCGAGCGCTCGCCCCGGTCCGGAAATACGTAAACAGATACTCCCCAGCGCTGAGGCGAGGCCACTTGTCCCTTCATCCATGCTCGAAACAGTACATCGTCGCCCAATGTTGCTTTGGGGTCGAATGCCAGTTCCGGGAATTCAGAGGCTACGACCTGTTCGATGCCGGAGGCCAGCACGTCGCCTTCGGCTTGTGTGAGAGCATTCGGAGCGTTCGTCGATATGGTGCAGGAGTGTTCACCCAAGACAAGGAAGCTCGCGGAAACTGGATCTGCCCACCGCCTCTCCTGCGGAAACATATCCGTCTTGATCAGACCCAGGTCTGCAGGCGGGGTATCCAGTCCACCCAAGTAGTAGGGAACACAGGCTTGTGTAAAAAGCTGAACAGTGCGTTCAACGCGGTTGGGCTCGCCGAGCATCACCCTGGAAAGGAGCAAGCCCGCTGCGAGACCTGCTGCGCATAATGGCAGTAAAATCTTGAGTTTCAAACAATAGTCCTGAAATGGACCCGGCCCCATTTTAGGGGGGCCGGGCTGTAACAATCAGCTATGGATCGGCCCGTCGCCGCAGGCCAGCGCCGCTTCGCGGACCGCTTCGGAGTAGGTCGGGTGCGCGTGGCAGGTCAGCGCCACATCTTCGGCAGAGGCGCCGAACTCCATTGCCACGCACAGCTCGTGGATCAGGTCGCCGGCCGCGGGGCCGATGATCGCGGCGCCCAGGATGCGGTCGGTTTCCTTGTCAGCAATGATCTTGACGAAGCCGCCCTCGGCCTGGTGCACGGCCTTGGCGCGGGCGTTGCCCATGAACATGAACTTGCCGACCTTGATCTTCTTGCCCTCGGCCTTCAGTTCGTCCTCGGTCGCGCCCACTGTGGCCACTTCCGGCGTGGTGTAGACGACGCCCGGAATGACGCCATAGTTCACGTGGCCGTGCTTGCCCGCGATCACCTCGGCGACCGCCATGCCCTCATCCTCGGCCTTGTGCGCCAGCATCGGGCCTTCGATCACGTCGCCGATGGCATAGATGCCCTTGATGTTGGTGGCCCAGTGGTTGTCGGTGGCAATCTGGCCGCGCTTGGTCATCTTGATGCCAAGATCGTCCAGCCCCAGCCCTTCGGCATAGGGTTTGCGGCCGGTGGCCACCAGCACCACATCGGCGTCCAGCGTCTCCTCATCGCCGCCCTTCTTGGGCTGGTACTTGACCTTGGCCTTGGTCTTGGAGGTTTCCACCCCCTGCACCGCGGCGCCCAGGATGATTTTGAGGCCCTGCTTCTCCAGGATCCGCTTGAAGGAACGCTGCACGTCTTTGTCCATGCCGGGGCAGACCGCGTCCATGTATTCCACCACGGTCACCTCGGAGCCGAGACGGGCGTATACAGAGCCAAGCTCCAGCCCGATCACGCCGGCGCCGATCACCGCCAGTTTCTTGGGGATCTTCGGCAGCTCCAGCGCGCCGGTGGAGGAGACCACGATCTTCTCGTCGATCTCGACGCCCGGAATGGAGGCAGGCACCGAGCCAGAGGCGATCACGATGTTCTTGGCCTCATGCACGTCGTCGCCGACCTGCACCTTGCCGGCCGCCGGGATCGAGGCCCAGCCCTTGATCCAGTCGATCTTGTTCTTCTTGAACAGAAACTCGATGCCGCCGGTGTTCTGGCCGATCACCTCATCCTTGTAGGCCTTCATCTGGTCCCAATCGACCGAGGGGCTTTTGCCCTTGAGGCCCATATGGGCAAAGTTGTGCTCTGCCTCATGCAGCAGATGGGTCGAGTGCAGCAGCGCCTTGGAGGGGATGCAGCCCACGTTCAGGCAGGTGCCGCCGAGGGTCTCGCGGCCCTCGACAACAGCTGTCTTCAGTCCCAGCTGGGCGCAGCGGATGGCGCAGACATAGCCGCCGGGGCCGGCGCCGATTACGATGACGTCATATTGGGACATGGGTCGGTTTTCCTCTTTTCTCCCCGGTTCCGTTTGCCGGAACAAGCTAGGGGATAGTTGTTTTATGATCAGACCGGGGTCAACATCTTGATCGAGATATTGGTGACCCCGTCGCGTTCAAGGTGCATGGCAAGTTCCTCCGAGCCGAAGAAGGCGCGTGCCTTTTCCAGGTCGTTGATGGCGAACAGCGCCACAGCGTGGTTCTTGCGGTCCGGATCGCTCCAGACGTTCATGTCGGTGATGCCAGAGGCCTGCCGGTTGCGCTTGTCCTGCCGGAACACGGTCAGCCAGGCGTTGAAATCGGCCACATCGGCCTGCCAGAGAACATGAGTTGCCATCGGTGTTACTCCTTTTTCCGTTCTGGAAGCAGGATGCACCGGATGGGGCGGGGAGCGCTTTGATTCCACTCAACTGACGGGGGGCTTGAGGCATTACCTTCCGAATGGGGGCGCTGCCCCCGGCCCATGCGCAGTGGGGCTCCGCCCCGTTCGGCCCTGAAACCGCCCCCCAGGCGGTTTCCAAGACGGGCCTCACCCCCCGGAGTATTTTTGTAAAGGTGAAAGCTCATGCGAGGAGCACCCCCGCGAGCATCGCGGCTAAGCCGCTGGTGGCGATGAGCCAGATGGCGGTGCGCAGATAGGGCAAGCCGCTGAGGTAGGCAGGCAGGTAGAGGGCGCGGCCCCCAAGATAGGTGTAGATCCCGGCGGAGATCAGCGCGCTGTGCAGACTCGCCAGTTCCGCCACCAGCGCCAAGCTGATGAAGACCGGGGCGGTTTCCAGAAAGTTGGTGAAGGCCCGCTGCGCCCGGCCCGCCAGCGCGCCGCGGCTGACGGTGGTGTCGCGCGGGCCTGCGGTCCATGCGTTGCCGACGGATAGCTTCAGCAGGAAGCTGTCGCAGCTCACGTGGATCAGGGCGAGGATCGAGAGGCAGACAAGGCCCCAGAGCGGGAGGGTCATTGGGTTGAACTGCATTCAAGTTTGACACTCTTGACTTCTTCCCGGCGTCCATTGACAGCACTTATGATGCTGAAAATAGCTATTCCCATCAAAAGCCCGGCACCAAATGTTGGTTCGCCTTTGTTCGGCCCCTCAGCTGTCACCCAACCCAACCAGTTAAATGCGATTGAGGTGAGCACCATTACAGAGAAAAATATGGGTACGACTACTAGGAAGAAACTCCAATGGCGGGATTTTCCGGTCAGAAAGAGGTGTGTGCCGCAGGTTCCGCAAAGGTGAAAATCGGTCTTGTTCACACCCCTCCAAGGGTTGGTCCGCATCATAGCCAGCGTTGACTGAATGCGCCCGCAATCGGGGCACTTTATCCCGCACCAGCGCGCCCAATAGCTGGGTCTTTCACCAATTTTGGGCGCGCTGATTTTGTAGGGCTGGCTAGGCTTTCCCCTCAATGGATTACAGATCCATCAGCAGGCGGCGCGGGTCTTCCAGCGCTTCCTTGACGCGGACCAGGAAGGTCACGGCGCCTTTGCCGTCGACGATGCGGTGGTCGTAGCTGAGCGCCAGATACATCATCGGGCGGATCTTGATTTCGCCGTTCACCACCATCGGGCGGTCCTGGATCTTGTGCATGCCCAGGATGCCGGACTGCGGCGGGTTCAGGATCGGCGAGGACATCAGCGAGCCGTAGACGCCGCCGTTGGAGATGGTGAAGGTGCCGCCCTGCATTTCCGCCATCGACAGCTTGCCGTCACGGGCGCGCTTGCCCTTCTCGGAGATCGCCTTTTCGATCTCGGCAAAGGACATCCGGTCGGCGTCGCGGATCACCGGCACCACCAGGCCCTGCGGGGTGCCCGCGGCAACGCCCATGTGCACGAAGTTCTTGTAGACGATGTCGGTGCCGTCGATCTCGGCGTTGACCTCAGGCACTTCCTTCAGCGCGTGGCAGCAGGCCTTGGTGAAGAACGACATGAAGCCCAGACGCACGCCGTGCTTCTTCTCGAACTGGTCCTTGTACTGATTGCGCAGCGCCATCACCTCGGTCATGTCCACCTCGTTATAGGTGGTCAGGATCGCGGCGGTGTTCTGGGCGTCCTTCAGGCGCTTGGCGATGGTCTGGCGCAGGCGGGTCATCTTCACCCGCTCCTCGCGTGCCGCATCGTCGGCTGTGACCGGGCCGCGCACCTGGGCGGGGGCCGGGGCGGATGCAGGTGCGGATTTGGCAGCGGCCAGGGCAGCCACGACGTCTTCCTTCATGATGCGCCCGTCGCGCCCGGTTCCCTTGACCTGACTGGCGTCGATGCCGGCTTCTGCCATTGCCTTCTCCGCCGAGGGGGCGTTTTTGACGCCAGCGCCCGGCCCGGTGCCAGTGCCGCTGGCAGCATCTGCGGCGGGTCCGGCATCGGTGCCGCCCGCAGCGCCGGCGTCTCCCGCCGACATGACCGCCAGCTTGCCGCCGGCGTTAACGGTGGCGCCTTCTTCGGCCAGGATTTCGGTCAGCACGCCGGCCGCGGGCGCGGGCACTTCGACGGACACTTTGTCGGTTTCCAGCTCGCAAAGCATCTCGTCCTGCGCGACGCTGTCGCCCACCTTCTTGAACCAGGAGGAAACGGTCGCCTCGGATACCGACTCGCCAAGCGCGGGGACCATGACCGGCACCGGGGCGCCGTCGCCGCCGGAGGACGCATCGGACGGAGCCGGTGCTGCCGTAGCCTTGCTGTCAGAAGCGGCCGGGGCTGCGGCGGTGCCGTTTGCCTCGGTCAGGGTGGCCAGCAGCGCGTCGACGCCGACGGTTTCGCCTTCGCCGGCCACGATCTCGCCCAGGGTGCCGGCCGCGGGCGAGGGCACCTCGACCGTCACCTTGTCGGTCTCCAGCTCGCAGAGCATTTCATCGGCATTGACGCTGTCGCCGGGTTTCTTGAACCAGGTGGCCACGGTGGCCTCGGTCACGGATTCGCCCAGGGTGGGTACGCGGACTTCGGTTGTCATGTCTCTTTATCCTCAGATGCTCAGCGCTTCGTTCACGAGGGCTGCTTGTTGGGCTTTGTGTTCGCTGGCCAGGCCGGTTGCGGGCGAGGCCGAAGTGGCGCGGCCGGCATACAGCGGCCGGGTGTGCTTGGCGCCGATCCGGGTCAGGACCCATTCGATGTTGGGTTCGATAAAGGTCCAGGCGCCCTGGTTCTTGGGCTCTTCCTGGCACCAGACCATTTCCGCCTGCTTGAAGCGTTCCAGCTCCTTCACCATGGAGATCGCGGGGAACGGGTAGAACTGCTCAATCCGCATCAGATAGACGTCGTCGATGCCGCGGGCGTCGCGTTCCTCCAGCAGGTCGTAGTAGACCTTGCCCGAGCACATGACGACGCGCTTGATCTTGTCATCGGCGGCCAGCTGGGTGTCGGAGTTGCCTTTCTGCGCGTCATCCCACAGCACCCGGTGGAAGCTGGAGCCGGTGGTGAAGTCCTCGGCGTTGCTGACCGCCAGCTTGTGGCGCAGCAGCGATTTCGGGGTCATCATGATCAGCGGCTTGCGGAAGGTGCGGTGCAGCTGACGGCGCAGGATGTGGAAGTAGTTCGCGGGCGTCGTGCAGTTGGCCACGATCCAGTTGTCCTGGCCACACATTTGCAGGAAGCGTTCCAGGCGGGCGGAGGAGTGCTCCGGCCCCTGGCCCTCGAACCCGTGCGGCAGCAGGCAGACAAGGCCCGACATCCGCAGCCATTTGCTCTCGCCCGAAGAGATGAACTGGTCGAACATGATCTGGGCGCCGTTGGCGAAGTCGCCGAACTGGGCCTCCCACAGCGTCAGCGCATTGGGTTCGGCCAGCGAGTAGCCGTACTCAAACCCCAGCACCGCGTATTCGCTCAGCGCCGAGTCGATCACCTCGTACTGGGACTGGCCCGCGCGGATGTTGTTGAGCGGGTAGTAGCGCTCCTCGGTCTCCTGGTTGACGATGCCGGAATGGCGCTGCGAGAAGGTGCCGCGGGTGGCGTCCTGGCCCGCCAGGCGCACCGGGTAGCCTTCCAGCAGCAGCGAGCCGAAGGCCAGCGCTTCGCCGGTGGCCCAGTCAAAGCCCTTGCCGGCTTCGAACATTTTGCCGCGGGCATCCAGAAAGCGGCCAACGGTGCGGTGCAGCGGGAAGCCGTCCGGCACTTGGCTCAGCGCTTTGCCGATCTCCGCCATGGTCTCTGGCGCGATGGCGGTGCGGCCGCGCTGATAGTCGGCATCTTTTTTGTCCAGATGCGACCAGCGCCCGTCCAGCCAGTCGGCCTTGTTGGGCTTGTAGTCCTTGCCGGTCTCGAACTCTTCGTTCAGATGCGCCTGGAAGGCGGCCTTCATGTCCTCGATCTCGCCCTCGGGGATGAGGCCATCCTTGACCAGCCGGTCAGTGTACAGAGTCAGAGTCGTCTTGTGGCCCTTGATCTTCTTGTACATCAAGGGGTTGGTGAACATCGGCTCATCGCCTTCGTTGTGACCGAAGCGGCGGTAGCAGAAGATGTCGATGACCACGTCCTTGTGGAACTTCTGGCGGAATTCGGTTGCCACCTTAGCGGCGTGGACCACCGCCTCCGGGTCATCGCCGTTGACGTGGAAGATCGGCGCCTCAACCACCAGTGCGTTGTCGGTGGGGTAGGGGGAGGAGCGCGAGAAATGCGGCGCGGTGGTGAAGCCGATCTGGTTGTTCACCACGATGTGCATGGTGCCGCCGGTGCGGTGGCCGCGCAGGCCGGAGAGCGCGAAGCATTCCGCAACAACGCCCTGGCCGGCAAAGGCGGCATCGCCGTGCAGCAGGATCGGCAGCACCTCGGTGCGGTCGCTGTCGCCCAGCTGGTCCTGCTTGGCGCGGACCTTGCCCAGCACCACCGGGTTCACCGCCTCCAGGTGGGAGGGGTTGGCGGTCAGGGAAAGGTGCACGCTGTTGCCGTCGAATTCCCGGTCGGAGGAGGCGCCGAGGTGGTATTTCACGTCGCCGGAGCCATCCACGTCTTCGGGTTTGAAGCTGCCGCCCTGGAATTCGTTGAAGATCGCCCGGTAGGGCTTCTGCATCACATTGGCGAGGATGTTGAGGCGGCCGCGGTGCGGCATGCCGATCACGATGTCCTTGACCCCCAGCGCGCCGCCGCGCTTGATGATCTGCTCCATCGCCGGGATCAGGCTTTCGCCGCCATCGAGGCCGAACCGCTTGGTGCCGGTGTATTTGACGTGCAGGAACTTCTCGAAGCCCTCGGCCTCGACCATCTTGTTGAGGATCGCCTTGCGGCCTTCGCGGGTGAAGCGGATTTCCTTGTCGTAGCCCTCGATCCGCTCCTTCAGCCAGGCGGACTGCTCGGGGTCGGAGATGTGCATGTATTGCAGCGCAAAGGTGCCGCAGTAGGTGCGCTTCACGATCTCCACGATCTGGCGCATGGTCGCGACCTGCAGGCCCAGCACATTGTCGATGAACACGGGGCGGTCCATGTCGGCATCGGTGAAGCCATAGGTCTTGGGGTCCAGCTCCGGGTGCGGGGTGGCGGCGCGCATGCCCAGCGGGTCGAGGTCGGCGGCCAGATGGCCGCGGATCCGGTAGGCGCGGATCAGCATCAGGGCGCGGATCGAGTCCAGCACTGCGCGCTGCACCTGATCGTCCGTCAGCTTAACGCCCTTGGCAGCGGCCTTGTCGCGGATCTTCTTGCCGGCTGCCTTGGCCTCAACCGGGGCGGGCCAGTCGCCGGTCAGCGCGCCGGTCAGGTCATCGGCGGGCATCGGCGGCCAGTCATTCCGCGCCCAGGAGGGGCCGGTGGCCTCGGCCTTCACGTCAAGTTCGGCATCGCCCATCTGGCGGAAAAACTCGGCCCAGGCGGCATCCACCGCGTTCGGGTCATTGGCGTATTGGGCATAAAGCTGCTCCAGATACTCCGCATTGTGCCCCTGCATGAAGGAGGAGGCGCGGAAGAGGTCGTTGGGGCTTTGATCGGTCATTTTGGTGCCTCTTGCGGGTTGGGACCGTATTTGTTCTGGCCTTAGGCCACTCCCGGCAGGGTGGTGCGCAGGAGTTTCAAATGGATGAATGTGCCGCAGAACCTTGCGGCCAATCCGGTATGGCAAACCGTCTTGGCGGCGAGGTCCCTCAAAGAAAGAGCTGCCTTGGGAGTAGGGTATGCCCGGCGAAGACCGCCGGGCATTTTCCGCTTTGAGGTATGCAAAGCGGACACGGGCATTACTTGCCGATCGCTTTCAGAACCGCTTCGCCCAAGCCCGCCGGGCTTTCGGCGACCACGATGCCTGCGGATTTCATCGCTTCGATCTTGTCCTCGGCGCCGCCCTTGCCGCCGGCGACAATTGCGCCCGCGTGGCCCATGCGGCGGCCCGGAGGGGCGGTGCGGCCGGCGATAAAGCCTGCAACCGGCTTCTTGCGGCCCTTCTTGGCCTCATCGGCCAGGAACTGCGCGGCCTCTTCCTCGGCGGAGCCGCCGATTTCACCGATCATGATGATGCTCTCGGTCTCGTCATCGGCCAGGAACCACTCCAGCACGTCGATATGCTCGGTGCCCTTGATCGGGTCGCCGCCGATGCCCACGCAGGTCGACTGGCCCAGGCCCACATCGGTGGTCTGCTTCACCGCCTCATAGGTCAAGGTGCCGGAGCGGGACACAACGCCGACGGTGCCGCGCTTGTGGATGTGGCCGGGCATGATGCCAATCTTGCAGGCGTCCGGGGTGATCACGCCGGGGCAGTTGGGGCCGATCAGAACCGACTTGGAGTTTTCCAGGGCGCGTTTCACCTTCATCATGTCCAGCACCGGGATGCCTTCGGTGATCGCCACGATCACTTCCATTTCGGCGTCGATGGCTTCCAGGATCGAATCCGCGGCAAACGGCGGCGGCACGTAGATGACAGAGGCGTTGGCTTCGGTTTTCGCCTTGGCTTCATGCACGGAGTTGAAGACCGGCAGGTTCAGGTGGGTCTGGCCGCCCTTGCCGGGGGTCACGCCGCCGACCATCTTGGTGCCGTAGGCGATGGCCTGTTCGGAGTGGAAAGTGCCCTGCGAGCCGGTGAAGCCCTGACAGATGACCTTGGTGTTTTCGTCGATGAGGACTGCCATGTTTTTGGTTCCTTCAAGCGGTATGAGTGTGTTGGGTCTGCGGGGTGGCCAGAGAACGGCCGTCGAAGCGGATTTTTTCGAGAGTGGCCCGCCCCAAGACCACACTGGGAAGTATTCGGAAGCCGCCGCGGAATTCATAAATCCCGCGGCGGAATTTCTGGCGGAACAGCGGCCAGCCCTTGGGCCGGTGGCGCGCTGGTCCGATGGCGTGTTCGTCCGGCGCGTCGTTGCCTTGTTCAGCAAGCGCCGGCTGGATCTGGTAGACCTTGATGCCGCGCGCAGCCGTTGAGGCGTCAAAGTTGAACAGCAGGTTGTCCAGCGTGATGCAGAACGGGCGGCTGTCCAGCAGGTGTTGCGCCGCTTGCCGGGAGATCACATAGGCCGCACCGCCGGCGTGGCGGGACAGCAGCTGGCGCACCTCGCGGCCCAGATGGGTGGCGCCGCCCTTGCCAAGCGCCACCTGCAGCTTGCGGCTGCGCCAGCGCTCGAACTTGACGATGCCGGCATCCGCAGGCCACCAGGAAAGGTCCGCCAGCCAGGCGCCGGTGTCGGGTGACAGGAAGACGTCATCCTCCAGGATCAGCGCCACATCGGCGTCTGACGCCAGGAAGGCCTCCCAGGCCTTGGCATGGCTCAGGGTGCAGGCCATGTCCTTGGTCTGGAAATAGCCCCAGTTGCCCTCAGGTGCGCACTGCTTGAGCATCTCCTCGCGGCTGACGGCAGTGCTGTCCACCGCGTCAACCCGCGTGGCCGCAAGCCCGGCCTGATCCAGCTCCCGCTGCATCAGCGCCGCCCGGCCTGTAGCCTGCCGCAAGCCTATGAGGTAGACAGCCGCCTTCACCGGATCAGGCCCTTAGCCCTTAACTGCCTTCACGATCTTCTCGGCGCCGTCTTTCAGGTCGTCCGCAGCGATCACGTCGAGGCCGGAGGTGTTGATGATCTCCTTGCCCTTCTCGACGTTGGTGCCCTCAAGACGGACCACCAGCGGCACCTTCAGGCCGACTTCCTTCACTGCGGCGACCACGCCCTCGGCGATAACGTCGCAGCGCATAATGCCGCCGAAGATGTTGACCAGGATGCCTTTGACGTTTTCGTCGGAGGTGATGATCTTGAACGCCTCGGTCACCTTCTCCTTGGTGGCGCCGCCGCCGACGTCGAGGAAGTTGGCAGGCTCCGCGCCGTAGAGCTTGATGATGTCCATGGTGGCCATCGCCAAACCTGCACCGTTCACCATGCAGCCGATCTCACCGTCCAGCGCAATGTAGTTCAGGTCGTATTTGGAAGCTTCCAGTTCTTTCGGGTCTTCCTCGGTGGTGTCGCGCAGCTCTGCCACGTCGGCGTGGCGGTAGACCGCGTTGCCGTCAAAGCCGACCTTGGCGTCCAGCACCTTGAGGTTGCCGTCGTCGCTGACGATCAGCGGGTTGATTTCCAGCATCTCCATGTCCTTCTCGACGAAGGCTTTGTAGAGCTGGCCCATCAGCTTGACGCACTGCTTGACCTGCTGGCCTTCAAGGCCCAGCGAGAACGCGATGCGGCGGCCGTGGTAGGCCTGGTAGCCGGTGGCCGGATCAACGGAGAAGGACAGGATCTTTTCCGGGGTGGCGGCGGCCACTTCCTCGATGTCCATGCCGCCCTCGGTGGAGCAGACAAAGGAGATGCGCGAAGTCTGGCGGTCCACCAGCAGGGCCAGGTACAGCTCACGCTTGATGCCGGAGCCGGCTTCGATGTAGATGCGGTTCACCTGCTTGCCCGCCGGGCCGGTCTGATGGGTGACCAGGGTGCGTCCCAGCATCTTCTTGGCTTCTTCGGCAGCTTCCTCCACCGATTTGGTCAGGCGCACGCCGCCCTTTTCGCCGGCATCCGCTTCTTTAAAGGAGCCTTTGCCACGGCCGCCTGCGTGGATCTGTGCCTTCACGACCCACAGCGGTCCGTCGAGCTCACCGGCGGCGGTTTTGGCTTCCTCGGCCCGCAGCACCACGCGTCCGTCGGACACCGGCGCGCCGTAGCTGCGAAGAAGGGCTTTGGCCTGATATTCGTGGATGTTCATCTGAAACTGTCCCGTCTGGCTGCAATTGTCTGCTGTTCAATAGGCCGTGTTAAAGCCAAGTGTTAAAGGCTTATTTGACGGGAGACGGGGAAATGGTGAAGATTTTCAGGTTTTGTGATCACAGGTTTTGGGGGTGTGATCACAATTTGCCGGAGGCTTAACGGCGGTGATTCGAGCCTTGGCCGGAAGGCCGCCGCCGCCGCATCATGGGCCAAAAGCGTCAGCCGCCGGACCGGGACGCTGCGGCAAAAGAAAAGGGCCCGCCAGACGCGGGCCCTTTGAATAGCGGCAAGGTGCGGCGCTTAGGCCAGCGAGCTGTCGATGCCCTTGCAGGCCTCAACCAGGCCCTTCACGGCGTTGACCGAGTTGTCGAACATGGTCTGTTCTTCTTCGGTCAGCTGGATGTCGACGATCTTCTCGATGCCGCCGGCGCCGATCACGGTGGGCACGCCCACGTACATGTCGCTGACGCCGATTTCGCCGGTGCAATAGGCGGCGCAGGGCAGCACGCGCTTCTGGTCTTTCAGATAGGCCTCGGCCATTTCAATGGCGGAGGTCGCCGGCGCATAGAAGGCGGAGCCGGTTTTCAGCAGGCCGACAATCTCGGCGCCGCCGTCACGGGTGCGCTGCACGATGGCGTCGAGCTTGTCCTGGGTGGTCCAGCCCATCTTGACCAGGTCGGGCAGCGGGATGCCGGCCACGGTGGAGTAGCGCACGGACGGCACCATGGTGTCGCCATGGCCGCCCAGCACGAATGCGGTGACGTCTTTCATGGAGACGCCGAATTCCTCGGCCAGGAAGTGGCGGAAGCGTGCGGAGTCCAGCACGCCGGCCATGCCGCAGACCTTGTTGTGGGGCAGGCCGGAAAACTCGCGCAGCGCCCAGACCATCGCGTCCAGCGGGTTGGTGATGCAGATGACAAAAGCGTCCGGCGCGTGGTCGCGGATGCCTTCGCCCACGGATTTCATCACCTTCAGGTTGATGCCCAGCAGGTCGTCGCGGCTCATGCCCGGCTTGCGCGGCACGCCGGCGGTGACGATGCAGACGTCGGCGCCTGCGATGTCCTCATAGGACTGGGTGCCCTTGAGGGACGCGTCGAAGCCCTCGGACGGACCGGATTCTGCAATGTCCAGCGCCTTGCCTTCGGGGATGCCTTCGGCGATGTCAAAGAGAACAACGTCGCCCAGTTCCTTGAGGGCTGCGAGGTGCGCGAGGGTGCCGCCGATCTGACCTGCGCCGATGAGGGCGATTTTGGGTCGTGCCATTGGTAAATGTCTCCGGTCCGGTTGAAATTTCCTGATGCCTACGGCGTAAACCCGGGCCGTGCAAGGGTTCTGCGCTGCGGCATAGGGTGCGGTATACTTGCGTATGCCGAAGTGATACCGCTAAACGGTCTTTAATTCAGGGCTTTCAGGGGCGGGCTATGGCGGCATTTGATGCGATGTTTTTCGTTTTTGCCATTCCTGCGGTCGTTTTTGCGGGCGTCTCCAAGGGCGGTTTCGGGTCCGGCGCCGCCTTTGCCTCGGCGGCGATTCTGGCGCTGGTGCTGGACCCGGGTATGGCGCTGGCGCTGATGCTGCCGCTGTTGATGCTGATCGACGTTGCCACGCTCAAACCCTACTGGGGACGCTGGAACCTGGGCGCGGCGCTGCTGCTGATCGCGGGCGGGCTGCCGGGGGTGGCGCTGGGGGCGTGGCTTTACACCTCAGTGGATGCCGATGCGATGCGGGTGCTGATCGGCGCGGTGGCGGTGGGGTTCGTGCTGTGGCAGCTGCGCGCCCGGCTGGGCCTGCGGGCCGTTGCGGCGCGGCCGCTGTCGCGCCTTGCGGGCCTTGCCGCCGGGCTGGCGGTGGGGTTCACCAGTTTTGTCAGCCATGCGGGCGGGCCGCCAGCGGCGGTCTATCTTCTCGGCCTGAGGTTGCGGAAGACCGAGTATCAGGCCAGCACGGTGCTGATTTTCTGGGCGATCAACATTGCCAAGGCGGTGCCTTATGCCGGGCTGGGGCTGTTCACACGTGAAACGCTGATGCTTGATCTGATGCTGGCGCCCTTTGCCCTGCTCGGCGCCTGGCTGGGGGTGAAGCTGCATCACAGCATCCCGGAGCGCTGGTTCTTTACGCTGACCTATGTGCTGCTTGTGGTGACCGGCACCAAGCTGATCTGGGACGGGCTGGCCTGAAGCCCCCTTCAGGCGCAGCCCGCCGTGGCGTCCCCGGCCGCTGTCGCCGCAGCCTGGAAACCTGCCTCAATAACTGCTCAGACGTCGCTGTCCGTGTTTGGCAGTGCTTCTGCGAGCACTTCATAGGACTGACCGGAGGCGACCAGGCAGGTCATGCCGTTGGGGGTTGTCACGGTGATGGTCCAGCTGCCGGTTTCGTCCGACGCAAAGGTCTCCATCACCATGCCTTGCTGGCCCATGCCGATACTTTGGCGGCTTTCGCCGTATTTCTCGGCCAAACGCTTCACTACCGTGTCGCGCGGCGCGCAGTTGCGGCTTTGCGCGGCGGCGGGGGCCGCGGCCAGGGTCAGGGCGGCCAGGGCGGCCGGCAGTGCAAATATTGTCCTTTTCATCTCGTTTTACCCTTTCCGGAACGGCCGGACAGAGCAGGGTGCCGGACGGCAGCCCCCGTATCCCTGAGCGGGCCGGTGTGTGACGCTGTTGATGCTGCAGGCCCCATGCCTGCGGGCAGCAGGGGCGGCCTGAAGAGGCGGCGGGGATCCTGTGCCGTGGTACCTTAAATTGTGCCTGTCAGGTGCTGATAAGTGGTTAATCCTGAGGCCGCTGGTAAAGCACGCGCATTTTCAAGGGCTTGCTGCAATTGCGGGGAAAGTTACGCTGCGCTGCGGCGGAATTGTACTTGAAAGTATACAATCGAATCTGTACCGCTTTACGCAATAAAATAACTTTTGGAGAGCTTGCATGGACCCGCGCGCGCGCCCCTACCGTTCGGTTTTATATATTCCCGGTTCCAAGCCGCGCGCGCTGGAGAAGGCCAAGACCCTGCCGGTGGACGCGGTGATCTTTGATCTGGAAGACGCGGTGTCGGTCGATGAAAAACCCAATGCCCGCGCGACCCTGGCGCAGGCGCTGGAAGCGGGCGGGTTTGGTGCGCGGATGAAGATCGTGCGGATCAACGGGCTGGACACCGAATGGGGCCGCGAGGATGCCGCCGCGGCGGCCAAGATGGATTGCGACGCGATTCTGCTGCCCAAGGTGAACTCCCCTGCCGATCTGGACGCGCTGGCAGAGATCACCGGGGACATCCCGCTGTGGGCGATGATGGAGACGCCGCGCGGGATGCTGAATGCCGCCGCCATCGCCGCGCACCCCAAGCTGCAAGGCATGGTGATGGGCACCAATGACCTGGCCAAGGAATTGCAGACCCGCTACCGCCCGGACCGGCTGCCGATGATGGCAGGGCTCGGCCTGTGCCTGCTGGCGGCCAAGGCCGAGGGGCTGGTCATCGTCGATGGTGTTTACAATGCCTTCAAGGACGCCGAAGGGCTGGCCGCCGAATGCGCCCAAGGCCGCGACATGGGCTTTGACGGCAAGACCCTGATCCACCCGGCGCAGGTGGAGACGGCCAATGCCGCCTTTGCCCCGACCGAGCGGGACATCGAAACATCGCGCCGCCAGATTGCCGCATTTGAAGAGGCGCAGGCCGCAGGCCAGGGTGTTGCGGTGGTCGACGGCAAGATAGTCGAGAACCTGCATGTGGCGACGGCGCGTGAGATCCTTGCAAAAGCGGATGCAATCGCCGCGCTTTCCGCATAGGTGTTAACAAGTTTAACATCTAAGAGGGGCTGAAATGGCGCTTTTGATCCTGGGACTTCTGCTGTGGTGGGGCGGCCACCTGTTCAAACGGCTGGCGCCGGATATGCGCGCTTCGATGGGCAATGCCGGGCGCGGCGTCGTGGCGCTGGTGCTGGTTGCCGGCATTGTGCTGATGGTGCTGGGCTACCGCGGCACGGAATTCATCCATGTCTGGGCGCCGCCGTCCTTCATGGTGCATATCAACAACCTGCTGGTGCTGATCGCCATCTATATGATGAGCCCGGCACCCAAGAAAGGCGCGTTGCTGAACGGCATGCGGCATCCGATGCTGGCGGGCTTCAAGCTGTGGGCCGCGGCGCATCTGCTGGTCAATGGCGATCTGGCCTCGATCATCCTGTTCGGCGGCCTGCTGGCCTGGGCGGTGGCTGAGGTCATCGTGATCAACCGCTCCGAACCGGACTGGCAGCCTGGCCCCAAGGGCACGCTCGCCAAGGACGGGATGTTCTTCCTGGCCTCGATTGTGCTGCTGGCGGTGATCGGCTACGTCCACGGGCTGATCGGGCCTTCGCCGTTTCCGGGATAGGTCCTGAGCAGGAGAGGAAGCCATGAAACTGTACCGATTTTTGTCCGAGGACGACACCTCTGCCTTCTGCCACAAGGTGACCGATGCGCTGAACAAGGGCTGGGAGCTGCATGGCAGCCCGACCCAGGCCTTTGATCCCGTCAAGGGGATCATGCGCTGCGGCCAGGCGGTGGTGAAAGAGGCGGACGGAACCTACACCCCTGAGACCAAACTGGGAGAACACTGATGGCCAAGACCAATCCGGGCCGGTTTTTCGAAGACTACACCGTCGGCGAAGTGATCCGCCACGCGGTGCCCCGCACGGTGTCGGGCGGGGAGCGGGCGCTGTACCACGCGCTGTATCCGGCGCGTCATGCGCTTTTTTCTTCGGATGAGTTTGCCCGGGCCTCTGGTCTGCCCTCGGCGCCGCTGGATGATCTGGCGGCCTTCCACGTGGTGTTCGGCAAGACGGTGCCGGACATATCCCTCAATGCGCTGGCGAACCTCGGCTATGCCGAGGGGCGCTGGCTGCTGCCGGTGTACCCCGGCGACACGCTGCGCTCTGAATCCGAGGTGATCGGGCTCAAGCAGAACTCCAACGGCAAGTCGGGTGTGGTCTATGTGCGCACCCGCGGGCTGAACCAGCGCGATGAATGCGTGATGGAATACGTGCGCTGGGTGATGGTGCGCAAACGCGACCTGGACGCCCCGGCACCGGAGACGGTGATCCCGGAGCTGAACAAGGTGATCCCGGCAGACCAGCTGGCGGTCCCGGCGGGGCTGGATTTCTCCAATTACGATTTCACCCTGGCAGGCGAGCCGCATCGCTGGGGCGACTATGAGGTGGGCGAGACCATCGACCATGTGGATGGCGTCACCATCGAGGAAGCCGAGCACATGATGGCGACCCGGCTGTGGCAGAACACCGCCAAGGTGCATTTCGACACGACCGCGCGCCCCGATGGCACCCGGCTGATTTATGGCGGCCATGTGATCTCGATGGCGCGGACGCTGTCGTTCAACGGGCTGGCGAATGCGCAGATGATCGTCGGCCTCAATGGCGGCGCGCACGCCAACCCCTGCCTGTCGGGCCTGACCGTGCGGGCCTGGTCTGAGGTGCTGGACAAGGCCGACACCGCGGCGCCGGGCGTTGGCGCGATCCGGCTGCGGCTGGTGGCCGCCAAGGGAGGCGCGCCGTTCGAGCTGAAGGGCGAGGACGGCAAGTACCTGCCGGATGTGCTGCTGGATCTGGATTACTGGGCCCTGATGCCGAAGTGACCGGGCAGGGGGCGTTGCCCCCTCGCGCCGCTGGCGCTCACCCCCAGGATATTTTCCGCCAGGTGAACAGGGGAAGCTGGCAGAAATGTGATGACCCTTAGCGCGGTTGCCGCTTAAGCTGGTTTCATGCGGGTCTTGCAGCTTCTGGTTTTCTCCATGTTCTCCCTTTGGCCGCTGCGCGCAGCGGCCTGCGATCTGGCATTGGTGCTTGCGGTGGATGTTTCCGGGTCCGTCGATGCCGAGGAATACCGCATTCAGATGGACGGTTTGGCGGCCGGCCTGCGCGACGGGGTTGTCTCTGAGGCGCTGGTCAAGGCGCGCGCCCGGGTGCTGCTGCTGCAATGGTCCGGCCAATCACGCCAGGAGGTGACGCTGCCCTGGGCTGAGGTGCGCAGTTTCAGTGATGTCGAGGCGCTGGCGCAGCGGATCGAACAGGCACCGCGGCCCTGGCGCAATTACTCCACTGCCGTGGGCGAGGCACTGTTTCTGGCGGTGGAGCAGTTTACCGAGGTGGCGGAGTGCACGCGCAGGGTGATCGACATTTCCGGCGACGGGTTTTCCAACGAAGGCGTCGAGCCGCGCGAGGCGCATGGCGCGCTGTCTGCCCTGGGCGTGACCGTGAACGCTATCGCGATTGAGCAGAGCGAGCCGGACCTGACCGCCTATTTTTTTGAGAACGTGATCCGCGGCGATGGGGCCTTTGTGGTCACGGCCGCCAGCTTTGCCGATTACCCGTCGCGCATCCGCAAGAAACTGGTGCGGGAGGTCGCGCGCCAGACGGCCTTGGGTCCGCAGCAGGGCGGCAAAGCGGTGGCGGCTTTGCAGTGATTTGCAGAAGGGGCTCTGATTCTGCAAAAGATTTTCAATGAGCGGTTTTGTGATCACTAAATATTTGCTGTGATCACAACACGTGGCCTTTTAGCGCCAACAGCACGGAAACCTGCCGTTTTTAACCGTTCGGTTGGGTGACACGCCGTAAAAATCGGCTAAAACGTCGTCAGCCAACCTGAAAAGGAGCCAACATGGCCGATGTCAATCGGGGCAACCGCCCGCTTTCGCCGCATTTGCAGGTCTACCGGCCGCAGCTGACCTCTGTGACGTCGATCCTGACGCGGATCACCGGCAACGCGCTGATCGTCTCGGCGCTGCTGATCGCCTGGTGGTTCCTGGCCGCCGCTACCTCTGCCGACTATTTTGCCACCGCCAACGGCCTGCTGACCAGCTGGTTCGGCGATCTGGTGATGACGCTGTCGGTGCTGGGCCTGTGGTATCACACGCTGGCCGGCATCCGGCACCTGATCTGGGACAACGGCTATATGCTGGAGCTGGAGCAGGCCGAGAAGCTGGGCTGGGGCGTGGTGATCGGCTCTGCCGTCCTGACCGTACTCACCATTATCATCGTCTAAGCTCAAAGGACACACGCGATGCGATATCTGACTGACCGCAAACGCGCCGTTGGCATGGGCGCTGCAAAATCCGGAACCGCGCACCACTGGTCGATGCAGGTGAGCGCTGTGGCGCTGCTGATCCTGGTGCCGCTGTTCGTTTTCACCTTCGGCTCTGCGCTGGGCGGCTCTTACGAGGAGATCACCGCCTATTACTCCCGCCCGTTTCCTGCACTGGTGGCCGTGCTGACAATCTGGGTCGGCATGATGCACTTCAAATCCGGCGCCCAGATCATGATCGAGGACTATGTCCATGGCCTGAAAGGCCGCCTGGCGATCATTCTGGTCAAATGCCTGTCCTACGCCGTCGCCGCGACCAGTGCCTATGCGCTGATCCGCCTGGCCCTGTAACGCTCCGAGGTTTCCATCAATGGCTGCTTACGAATACGAAACACATGAATATGACGTGGTCGTGGTTGGCGCCGGCGGGGCTGGCCTCCGCGCGACGCTGGGCATGGCGGAGCAGGGGCTGCGCACGGCCTGTGTGACCAAAGTGTTCCCGACCCGCTCCCACACCGTGGCGGCGCAGGGCGGCATCGCCGCGTCCCTGGGCAACATGGGCCCGGACAGCTGGCAGTGGCACATGTATGACACCGTCAAGGGCTCCGACTGGCTGGGTGACACCGACGCGATGGAATACCTCGCCCGCGAGGCGCCCAAGGCGGTTTACGAGCTGGAGCATTACGGCGTGCCGTTCTCGCGCACCGAGGAAGGCAAGATTTATCAGCGCCCGTTCGGCGGCCACACGACTGAGTTCGGCGAAGGCCCCGCGGTGCAGCGCACCTGTGCGGCGGCTGACCGGACCGGCCACGCGATCCTGCACACGCTCTATGGCCAGAGCCTCAAGAACAACGCCGAGTTCTACATCGAGTATTTCGCCATCGACCTGATCATGTCCGACGACGGGCAGTGCCAGGGCGTTGTCTGCTGGAAGCTGGATGACGGCACCATGCATGTCTTCAACGCCAAGATGGTGGTGCTGGCGACCGGCGGCTATGGCCGTGCGTATTTCTCCGCCACCTCGGCGCATACCTGCACCGGCGACGGCGGCGGCATGGTGGCCCGTGCTGGCCTGGCGCTGCAGGACATGGAGTTCGTGCAGTTCCACCCGACCGGCATCTACGGCTCCGGCTGCCTGATCACCGAGGGCGCGCGGGGCGAGGGCGGCTACCTGACCAACTCCGAGGGCGAACGCTTTATGGAGCGCTATGCGCCCCAGTACAAGGATCTGGCGCCGCGCGACTATGTCAGCCGCTCGATGACCATGGAGATTCGCGAAGGCCGCGGTGTGGGCGCCGAGGGCGACCATATCCACCTGAACCTCTCCCACCTGCCGGCCGAGGCGCTGGCGGAGCGGCTGCCGGGCATTTCGGAAAGCGCAAAGATCTTTGCCGGCGTGGACGTGACCAAGGAGCCGATTCCGGTTCTGCCCACCGTGCATTACAACATGGGCGGTATTCCGACCAACTATTGGGGCGAGGTTCTGAACCCGACCGAAGATGATCCGACCGCGGTAGTCCCGGGCCTGATGGCCGTGGGCGAGGCAGGCTGTGCCTCGGTGCATGGCGCCAATCGTCTCGGCTCCAACTCGCTCATTGACCTGGTGGTCTTTGGCCGCGCCTCCGCCATCCGCGCGGGCAAGGTTGTTGATCCGGAGACATCGAACCCGGTGCTGAACCAGGCCTCTGTCGACATGGCATTCGACCGTTTCGACACCCTGCGCAATGCCAATGGCGGCATCCCGACCGCTGACCTGCGGCTGGAGATGCAGAAGTGCATGCAGGCCGACGCAGCCGTGTTCCGCACCTCCAAGACCATGGCGGAAGGCGTCGAGAAGATGACCGCGATTGCGGCCAAGCTCGATGACCTGAAGGTGACCGACCGCTCGCTGGTCTGGAACTCCGACCTGATGGAGACGCTGGAGCTGACCAACCTGATGCCGAACGCGCTGGCCACCATTATCGGCGCCGAAGCCCGCAAGGAAAGCCGCGGCGCGCATGCGCATGAGGACTTCACCGACCGCGACGACGAGAACTGGCGTGTCCACACCGTCTCCCGCGTGGAGGGCAACAAGGTTGATCTGTCCTACCGCCCGGTGGTGGTCGACCCGCTGACCACCGAGGATGAAGGCGGCATCAGCCTCAAGAAAATCGCGCCCAAGGCGCGGACGTTCTAAGGAGACAGATCATGGTTCAACTCAGCCTCCCGAAGAACTCCAAGATCACCACCGGCAAGACCTGGCCCAAGCCGGAAGGCGCCAGCAATGTGCGCAAGTTCAAGATCTACCGCTGGAACCCGGATGACGGCAAAAACCCGCAGGTCGACACCTACTTCGTCGACATGGACAGCTGCGGCCCGATGGTCCTGGACGCGCTGATCAAGATCAAGAATGAGATCGACCCGACCCTGACCTTCCGCCGCTCCTGCCGCGAGGGGATCTGCGGGTCCTGTGCGATGAACATCGACGGCATCAACACGCTGGCCTGTATCTATGGCATGGATGAGATCAAGGGCGATGTGGCGATCTATCCGCTGCCGCATATGCCTGTGGTCAAGGACCTCATTCCCGACCTCACGCATTTCTATGCCCAGCACGCCTCGATCATGCCGTGGCTGGAGACCAAGACCAACCGCCCGGCGAAAGAGTGGAAGCAGTCCATCGAGGACCGCAAGAAGCTCGATGGCCTCTATGAATGCGTTATGTGCGCCAGCTGCTCGACGTCCTGCCCGAGCTACTGGTGGAACGGCGACCGCTACCTCGGGCCGGCCGCGCTGCTGCACGCCTACCGCTGGATCATCGACAGCCGGGATGAGGCCACGCCTGAACGCCTTGACCAGCTGGAAGATCCGTTCAAGCTGTACCGCTGCCATACCATCATGAACTGCGCCAAGACCTGCCCCAAGGGCCTGAACCCGGCCAAGGCGATTGCGCATATCAAGAAGATGATGGTCGAGCGCACCGTCTGAGCGCGGCAGGGCTGATCCGCAAGGATCCGCCGCCCCGTACGATGAAATTTGCATGGCCCCCGGTTTCCTGCGAAACCGGGGGCATGTTCTTTAGCTGGCATTGGAATTCGGGCATGAAACTGATGGTACTTGCCGCGGGCGCGCTGAGCGTGCTGGCGGGCTGCATGACAGCCACCGACCACGACCGTATTGGAGGCCAGCTGGCAGCGACGGATGCCAAGATCCCCGGCTGTATCGCGGCCGCGGGTATCACCGGGCAATACCGGGTGCGCACGGCGTTTCTAGGCCATGGGGCAGGGACAACGGTGCTGCGCACGGTCCAGCCGGGGGTCAACGTGACCGAGGCGCAGGCGGCACAGGCGACCTCCTGTATCAACACCTGATCCAAATCGGTTGAGCGGCGGCGGCAGCCGCCCTAAGGTGCCGGAATGCAACCGCATTTCTACGCCATTCTTCTCGCCGGCCTGGCCGGTCTTTCGATGCCGCTGGGCGGGTTTCTTGCCTGGTGCGAGCATATCCGAAACCCGGTCCTGCGCGACGAGGTGCTGCACGCCATCGCAGCCTTTGGCGGCGGTGCGCTCACCTCTGCGGTAGCGCTGGTGCTGGTGCCGGAGGGGGCGCAGGCGCTGCCAGCCGTTCTTGCTGTGCTGTTGTTTGCGGCGGGCGGAGGCGTGTTCTACCTGGCCGACACCGTGCTGCAAAAGCACGGCGGCAGCGGCGCCCTTCTGCTGGCGATGCTGCTGGATTACGTGCCCGAGGCGATGGCGCTGGGGGCGATGCTGGTGGCGGATGCCGCCACCGCCTGGCTGCTGGCGCTGATGATCTTTCTGCAAAACCTGCCGGAGGGCTTTGCCGCCTTCCGCGAGGTCTGGAGCGGTGACAGCCCGGCCTGGCACGTGCTGCTGGCCTTCGTGGGGCTGGCGGCGCTGGGGCCGGTCTGCGCCCTGACTGGGCTCGTCTGGCTGGCAGAGGCGCACGCGGTGCTGGGGGCAATCATGGTTTTTGCAGCGGGCGGCATTCTCTATCTGCTGTTTCAGGACATCGCGCCCAAGGCCCATTCAAACCGCAGCAGCGTGCCTGCACTGGGCGCGGTTGCAGGCTTTGCCCTGGGGCTGGCCGGGCACCTGCTGACGGTGTAATGCTGACCCTTGGCCTGCTGCAATGCAGCAAGTGCATGGCGCCTTTGCAGAAACGGCGGCTGCACCCCGGGCGTGCAGGGGGTAGTTTGGCCCTTGAGGGAGGATCGTGCCAGACTATGGAGGCAACCCGATGAACCCGGTGAATTTGCAGCAGGACCCGAAGGATAAGGCCCGTCAGGCCGCGCTGGAGGCCTTGGAGCAGGCGTTTGCCTATTACACCCCGGAACCGCTGCCCGCGGCGGCCGAGGTCGAAGCTGTGGATGGCGTGGTCGAATACTACCAGGCGGCCTGAGGTGCGGCGCGGCGTGACCGCTTTGCGGGGCATTCCGGTTGAGCCGGCGGCGGCTGCGGCGTAGACAGGGGAATGCCTGTTCTGCTGCTTGTCCTTATGGCGGGCGTGTTCGCCTATTTCCTGTGGCGCCGCCACGCCACCAGCCTGACCCGCAACTGCCGCTGGCGCCAGCAGCGCGCCCAGGGCCAGTGGCGCTGCAGCTATTGCGGCGCTGCGGAACCGGGGGATGCCGCCCCGCGCATCTGCCGCGATCCGCGCCGCACGTGATAACCGCACTTTGCAGCCTGCAGCGATGAGCTCCCGCGCCCGCAGGCGCCCCGGCTGCGCCGGAACGCCTTCTGTGCAGGGCCCAACGGCGAGACGCCTTTTCATAAGGCGCCGGAGCAGGCGGGAGCCTCTCGGCCCGTGCATGGCAGACCCGCAAAAAATAATGCTTGAAAGACTCACCTCTTTGCCCGATATGGGCTGACAAGACGCCAACGCACGCGCCTCTGTCGAAAGGGGTTTTACTCCCCTAAGGTTACGTAGCGACGGTAACGTCTCTGACAGAACTGAGCGGTCATATATGGCCGGGTCTTTTGGAGATGACCATGAACGTACACGTAGCCGGGCAAACTGCTCGCGATTCCGTATCTGTATCCCGTCACCTGCAGTACATTGCGCAATCCCGCTTCGACCGGCCGACCCTGGTTGTCGACAGCCAGGCGGTGGCCCGCCAGTATCAGGCGCTGGACCGCGGCCTGGGCCGGGCGCGCATCCACTATGCCGTCAAGGCAAACCCGGCGCCGGAAGTGCTGGAAACCCTGGTCCGCCTTGGTTCCAACTTTGACGCGGCCAGCCGCGCCGAGATCGAGATGTGCCTGGCGGCCGGCGCGCGGGCTGAGCAGATCACCTTCGGCAACACCATCAAACGCCCCTCGGACATTGCCTTTGCCCATAGCATCGGCATCACCCATTTTGCCGCCGACGCCCAGGAAGAGCTGGAAAAGCTAGCCGAATTCGCACCGGGCGCGCATGTTTGCCTGCGGGTGATCGTCGAGGCCTCGGGCGCCGATTGGCCGCTCAGCCGCAAGTTCGGATCGTCGGCGGCCATGGCGCTGAGCCTGATGGACACCGCCGCCGGGCTTGGCCTCAGCGTGCACGGCCTGTCGTTCCACGTGGGCTCGCAGACCCGCGATCCGCTGATGTGGGCGCCGGTGCTGGATCAGGTGGCAGAGGTCTGGACCGCGGGCCGCGCGGCCGGCCATGACCTGAAGCTGGTGAACATCGGCGGCGGCTTCCCGGCTTCTTACAAGGCCGAAGTGATGGGCGCCGAGGACTATGCCCGCGCGGTGATGGAGCAGGTCAATGCCCGCTTCCCCGATGCTGCCGAAGTGATGGCGGAGCCGGGCCGCGGCCTGGTGGCCGAAGCCGGCGCAATTGCGGCCGAGGTGCTGCTGGTCTCCCGCAAGCATGCCGATGACATGTTCCGCTGGGTCTATCTGGACATCGGCAAATTCTCCGGCCTGGCTGAAACCATGGATGAGGCGATCCGCTACCGGATCTCCACCAGCCGCGACCACGAACCGACCGGCCCCTGCGTGCTGGCCGGCCCCTCCTGCGACAGCGCTGATGTGCTGTATGAAAAGCAGCTGGTGCAGCTGCCGCTGGGCCTGAAAGCGGGCGACCGCGTGGTGATCCACTCCTGCGGCGCCTATACTTCGACCTATGCCTCGGTCGGCTTCAACGGCTTCCCGCCGCTGGACGTGGTGGTGATCTGACCTCCGCCCTCCGGCGCTTGTGATCTGTACGGCCCGCCGCAGGGCTTGAAACCCTGCGGCGTTGCCGTCTTGATGGGACAAACGCACAAGAAGGTTTGCCCCATGACAATCCCCCCCGAAGCCCCCGCCGACGCGGACGCCCGCCGCGCGGTCAAGCCGGTGATCTGCTACCCCAATGACACTCTGCCGGTTCCGGATCTGCCGCTGTACCGGCAGGCGCGGCAAGGGGCGGTGAAAACCGGGGAGGTGCTGGTGCAGCCCCGCGATGCCGCCTGTTTCGAGGTGCCCGCCGGGCATTTCTTCAGGATCACCTCGGTGGAGGGGCCGCAGGTGGGCGATTTGAACCTGTGGAACAGGGCCGACCTTAGCGAGCGGTTCTACTCGGGCAAGACCCGCGCCCTGCACGGCACCCATCTTACCAAGGGAGAGCGGATGTGGACCAGCTTTCCGCATCTGCGCCCGATGGCGACCATCACTGAGGACACACTGGGCTGGTACGGGATCGACCAGTACGGCGGGGCGGTGCATGACGTGATCGGCACCCGCTGCGACCCCTACACCGGCAACCTGCTGGCGGGCAGCCAGTACCACCATTGCTGCCATTCCAACCTGACCAGGGCGCTGGCCGGTCACCTGGGGCTGCCGCCGGAGGAGGCGGAACCGCATGTGCATGACGTGCTGAATGTCTTTATGTGCACCGGTTTTACCCGCGATACCGGCCAGTATTTCATGAAGGCAAGCCCGGTGCGGCCCGGTGATTACCTGGAGTTCTTTGCCGAGATCGACTTGCTGGGGGCGCTCAGCGCCTGCCCGGGCGGGGATTGTTCGGCTGAGCATTCCAGCGATACGGCGGCCTGCTATCCGCTGCTGGTCGAAATCTTTGCGCCGGCCAATGGCGCGCTAGGCGATTGGAAAAGCCCGCCGCGAAATGGGTATGACCGCAGCCACGGCCTTGGCTGAGCCGGCAATATTGGCTTAGCTTTCCGGCAAGAGGACAAAATTGGCGCAATATCTTCATGGAAGCAGGCAAGATGATTAATTGCCGTGACCGAAAACACCATTAGGCACGTGTTTTCCACGTGCAGAAAATGAAGCCAGGTCTTTCAGGCCGTAAAAAAGGGCAGGGCGAAAGCCGCTGCCCTTACTGATTATCAAAATGAAAACTTTCAGCCGAACGCGGCCTCAAGTGCAATTTCCACCATATCGCCAAAGCTGCGCTCGCGCTGATCAGAGGGCAGCGCCTCGCCGGTGCCCAGGTGATCGGACACGGTCAGCACTGCCAGCGCCCGGCAGCCGTGGCGGGCCGCTAGCGTGTACAGCTCTGCCGCTTCCATCTCCACGCCAAGAATGCCATGGCGCACCATCTGCTCGTTCAGGTCCGGGCGTTCGTCATAGAACACATCCGAGGAGTAGATGCCGCCGATTTGGGTTCCCGCGCCGCGCTTGGCAGCCGCCTGGGCCGCCGCCTGCAACAGGCCCCAGTCGGCGCAGGGGGCAAAGTTCAGCTCCCGGAAGATACCGCTGGACGGGCTGTTGAGGGTTGTGGCCGTCATTGCCAGGATCACGTCCCGGAGCTTGACCTTGTCCTGCATGCCACCGCAAGAGCCGATGCGGATCAGCGTCTTGGCGCCATAGTCCCGGATCAGCTCGTTGGCATAGATCGACAGCGAGGGCATCCCCATACCGCTGCCCTGAATGCTCACCCGGTGGCCGTTCCACGTGCCGGTGTAGCCCAGCATGCCGCGCACCTCATTGACCAGCTTGGCATCTTTCAGAAAGGTCTCAGCCGCCCATTTGGCCCGGTAGGGGTCGCCGGGCATCAGAACGGTTTCTGCCATGTCGCCCTTGGCGGCGCCGATATGAATGGTCATCGCTCAGCTCCAGCCAGCTCAGATTTCCAGATCGGAAATATCCTTGCCGGCGGTCAGCGCGGCATGGACCCAATGCGGTTTGCGGCCCCGGCCGGTCCAGGTTTCTTCGGGGTTTTCCGGGTTCCGGTATTTCGGAGCGGCCTTGGTTTTCTTTACGCCCTGGCGCGACGCAGTCGCGATCTCATCCAGCGAGAAACCGTATTTTGCGGCAGCCTCCTCGGCGGCTTTCAGGGCTTCCTGGCGTTCGCGCAGTTCTGCTTCCTGCAGGGCTTTATCAACATCGCTTTGAAGCTGCAGAAGCTCTTTTCTGCTCATTGCCGAAAGGTCGAAGGTCATTCTGAACTCCATATATAAAATGACATACCGGAAAAACCGGTATGTCATTCCTTATGGACTGAATACCAGACGCGTTTCAGCATCTTTTTTATCGGTTCGCAGAAAACTGCCGGTAAAAGTCAATTCACTGCAATTTCCGGTGGCCTTGCCAGGTCGACAATGTCGCTCATAATTGAATTGAGTTCGAAATCCTTGGGCGTATATACGCGAGCGACACCCATTGATTTCAGCTTTTGCGCGTCCTCGTCCGGGATAATGCCGCCGACAATCACCGGCACATGGTCCAGGCCGGCGTCGCGCATGCGCTGCATCATTTCCTCGACCAGCGGCAAATGGCTGCCCGACAGGATCGACAGGCCCACCACATGGGCGTCATCATTTTGCGCCGCTTCCACCAGTTCCGCCGGTGTCATGCGGATGCCGTCATAGGTGATGTCCATGCCGCAGTCGCGGGCGCGGAAGGCGATTTGTTCGGCACCGTTGGAATGGCCGTCCAGGCCCGGCTTGCCGACCACGAACTTGATGCGGCGGCCCAGCACGTCGCTGACCGCGTTCACCGCATCGCGCAGGTCGTCCAGCCCTTCGGTCTTGTTCGACACAGAGGCCGACACGCCGGTCGGGCCGCGGTAGGTGCCGTAGACCTTGCGCATTTCCTCGGCCCATTCGCCGGTGGTGACGCCGGCCTTGGCGGCAGCAATTGACGGCTCCATAACATTGGCGCCGCTTTGCGCCGCGGCGCGCAGCGCGGCCAGGGCCGATTGCACTGCGTCATTGTCACGCTCGCCGCGCCAGGCGTTCAGCCGTTCGATCTGCTCCTGCTCTACAGCCGGGTCGACTACCATGATGCCGCCGTCCTCGGTCTGCAGCGGCGAGGGCTCGCCCTCGGTCCATTTGTTGACGCCGACCACCACGGTCTCGTTCTTCTCGATCCGGTTCAGGCGTTCGGCGTTGGAATCGACCAGCCGGCCCTTCATGTATTCGATCGAGGCCACCGCGCCGCCCATGGATTCCAGGTTCGCCAGCTCGGCGCGGGCGCCTTCCTTCAGCTCTTCGACCTTGGCATCGACCGCCGGGTTGCCGTCGAACAGGTCGCCGTATTCCAACAGGTCGGTTTCATAGGCCAGGATCTGCTGCATCCGCATTGACCACTGCTGGTCCCAGGGGCGAGGCAGGCCAAGCGCCTCGTTCCAGGCCGGCAGCTGCACCGCGCGGGCACGGGCCTTCTTCGACAGCGTCACCGCCAGCATCTCGATCAGGATGCGGTAGACATTGTTCTCAGGCTGCTGCTCGGTCAGGCCCAGCGAGTTCACCTGCACGCCATAGCGGAAGCGGCGGAACTTGGGATCCTCCACGCCATAGCGGTCGCGGCAGATCTCGTCCCACAGGTCAACAAAGGCGCGCATCTTGCACATCTCGGTGACGAACCGGATGCCCGCGTTCACGAAGAAGGAGATGCGCCCGACCATCGCCGGGAAGTCCTCCGGCGCGATGCGCGGTTTCAGCTCATCCAGCACCGCCTGCGCGGTCGCCAGGGCAAAGGCCAGCTCCTGCTCCGGCGTCGCGCCGGCCTCCTGCAGGTGGTAGGAACACACGTTCATCGGGTTCCACTTGGGCACGTTGGTATAGCAGTACTCCGCCACATCCGCGATCATCTTGAGGCTCGGCTTGGGCGGGCAGACATAGGTGCCGCGGCTCAGGTATTCCTTGATCAGGTCGTTTTGCACCGTGCCCTGCAGCTTGGAGACATCCGCGCCCTGTTCCTCGGCCACCGCGATATACAGCGCCAGCAGCCAAGGCGCTGTGGCGTTGATGGTCATCGAGGTGTTCATCTGCTCCAGCGGGATCTGATCGAACAGCGCCCGCATGTCGCCAAGGTGGCAGACCGGCACGCCGACCTTGCCCACTTCGCCGCGCGCCAGCACGTGGTCGCTGTCATAACCGGTCTGGGTCGGCAGGTCGAAGGCGACGCTAAGGCCGGTCTGCCCCTTGGCCAGGTTGGCGCGGTAAAGCGCGTTGGACGCCTTGGCCGTGGAGTGGCCGGCGTAGGTGCGGATCAGCCAGGGGCGGTCTTTTTGCATCTGCGGCATGTCGGGCCTCGCGAGTCAGAGTGTCGGTAATTTTATTTCGTCGCGATGATGTAAACTGCAATTTTCAACCCGTGTCAATTCGCTGCGTTGCGGCATTTACCGCGCTGACACCCGGTTATGCGGTTAACCATCAGCAAGCGCGCGGTTGAGGTGGAGCTGAATGCGGACTAACGTCCTTTAAGTTGAATCTATTTTTAGAAGAATTTTGCTTTGAAGAACTCTTTAACCGGGCGGCGCCTTGCCGAGATCGACGGTCTGCGCGCCGTCGCCGTGCTGGCGGTTGTGCTGTACCACTATTTTCAGGCCTACCCTCAGCACTATCCCTATGGCGCGGGCCTGCTGCCCTTGGCGAAATACGGCGATTTGGGTGTCGCGCTGTTTTTCGTGATTTCCGGCTTTGTCATCACGCTGTCGCTAGCCGGCCAGCCGGGGCCGTGGCAGTTCGCACTGAAGCGTCTGGTGCGGCTTTGGCCGGCGCTGGCGGTTTGCTCCATCCTGACCTTTGCCTTTGTGCACAGCTTTGACAGCGGCTTCAGCCGGGAGGTGCAGGGCGGGCTGAGCGGCTTTGCCGCCTCCTGGACCTTCACGTCGCAGCGCTTCTGGCACAGCGCCTTCGGGTTCGATGGCTATGTCGATGTGGTGTATTGGACCCTCGCCATTGAAATCCGCTTCTACCTGCTGGCGGCTGTGATTTGCTGGCTGGCGCCCGCCGGACGCTTTGCGGCGGTGGCGCCATTGGTGCTGCTGCTGATGCAGTCCCTGTTTGCAGCGGTCCAGTTCGCGGTCCCGGGGCTGGTGCCGCAGGTGCTGATCGAGACGCTTTTTCTGGCCTATGCGCATCTTTTCGCGGCGGGCATCACCTTTGCCGCGGTCTATACCGGGGCGCGCGGCAAGCGGCAGGCGGCGCTGATCTTCTGGAGTTACTCGGTTGCAATTTACCGCGCCGAAGACGGCTGGGAAGCGGCATTCCTGGCGCTGATCTTCCTGGCGGTTGCTGCGTGCGCCCTGCGCGTGCGGGCGGCCAGGCTGCTGGCGTGGCGGCCGCTGGCGGGGCTGGGAGTGATCAGCTACCCGGTTTACCTGCTGCACAATTACATCGGCGTGACCCTGCTGTCCTTGCTGCCGGCGGGGCTGTCAGGCGCGGTCTATGTGCTGGCCGCGGGCCTGGTCCTGGGGGGCATTTTGCTGCTGTCGAACGCTGTTCACCAATTGGTCGAACTGCCGTCTCAACAAGCCGTCCGGTCCTTTCTTGAGCGCCGCGCTGACCGCGGCGGGGAGATGCAGCTTGCACCAGGGCCGGAAGCCGCGGCAAAAGGCTTGTAAACCGGGCAGGCTTGGGCAAGGCTTTGCGGGATGACGCAGACCGTGGAACTGCCGCTGTGGCTTTTTGTGCTGATCGTGGCCTTCGCCGCGGTGACGTTTGCGTCGCATTTCCTGTTTCCCTCGGTGCGCTGGTTCTTCCGGCGGCGGCTGGAGCGCGCGGTGGCGCGTCTGAACCAGCGGCTGGAGCGCCCGATCGAGCCGTTCAAGCTGGCCCGCCGCCATGACATGATCCAGCGGCTGATCCACGATCCGCAGGTGGCGCAGGCAGCGGCGGATCACGCGGCAGCGGAAGGCATCCCGGAAAATGTGGCGTCTGAGCAGGTGCGCCGCTACGCGCGCGAGATCGTGCCCGGGTTCTCTGCCTTCGCCTATTTCGGCCTCGCCATCCGCGCGGCACGCCTCCTGTCCAACGCGGTGTACCGTGTGCGTCTGGGACATCAGGATGAGGAGGCGCTGCGCGCCATCGACCCCAAGTCCACCGTGGTTTTCGTAATGAACCACCGCTCCAACATGGATTACGTGCTGGTCACTTATCTGGCGGCAGAACGTTCGGCACTGTCTTATGCGGTGGGGGAGTGGGCGCGGGTCTGGCCGCTCAGCCGTCTGATCCGGGCGATGGGCGCCTATTTCATCCGCCGCCGCTCACGCAATGATCTCTACCGCAAGGTGCTGGCCGCCTATGTGCGCCTCGCCACCCGCGGCGGCTCCACCCAGGCGATGTTCCCCGAGGGCGGCCTGAGCCTGGACGGCGCATTGGCCCCGCCCAGGCTGGGGCTGCTGAAATACATCGTCGAGGGCTATGATCCGGACGGGCGCGACGTGGTCTTTGTGCCAGTGGCGCTGAACTATGACCGGGTGCTGGAGGACCGGATCCTGACCTCTGCCGCCAAGGCGGGCGAGCGCCGGTTCCGCGCCCGCATCGGGCTCGTGGCGCTGCGGCTCTTGCGGCAGCTGTGGCTGTGGATGACCGGGCGCTATCACCGCTCCGGCTATGCCGGGGTGAATTTCGGCCGCCCGCTCAGTCTGGCCGGGTTCGGGGCCGGGCGCGAGGGCGACATCACCAAGCCGCTGGCGCGGGAGCTGATGCAACGGATCAGCGCCATTGTTCCAGTGCTGCCGGTGCCGCTGATCGCCGCCCTGCTTCTGCGGCACGGCGCCCTCAGCCGGGCCGCCCTGGAGCACCGGCTGGAGGATCTGATCGCGGCGATGCCGCTGGCGCATGTCCATATGCCGCGGGAGAATCTGTCCTATGCAGCCGGGACCGGCCTGCGGCAGCTGCTGCGGCGCGGGCTGGTCGCCGAATCCGAGGGCCGGTTTGCCCCGGTCGAAGACCGCCGCGATCTGCTGGCGTTCTATGCCAATTCCATCCGCCACCTGCTGCCCCAAGACGGCGCGCAGCCGGACGGGGACCGTGATCTTTCTGCACCTGCTAACCTCAATGCTGCATCCGCAAGGTCATAAAATTACCCAAACGCCGCAAAAGTGGTTGCAATATTACTCTGCCAATCCTATCCCTCAGATAACCGCTGCGATTCTGCACCGCGGCAAAAGGACAGGATACAAAGGAGGCCATCATGGCATTGGATACCCAGACTGACGTCATGTCGTACGAGGCGCCCGAAAAGGATCTCTATGAAATGGGGGAAATTCCCCCGATGGGCTATGTGCCCAAGAAGATGTACGCATGGGCGATCCGCAAGGAGCGTCACGGCAACCCCGATACCGCGATGGTGCAGGAGGTTGTCGACGTGCCGGAGCTGGACAGCCACGAGGTGCTGGTCCTGGTTATGGCAGCCGGCGTCAACTACAACGGCGTCTGGGCCTCCCTGGGCAAGCCGATCTCGCCGTTTGACGGCCACAAGGCGCCGTATCACATTGCCGGCTCCGATGCCTCGGGCATCGTCTGGGCGGTTGGCTCCAAGGTCACCCGCTGGAAAGTCGGCGACGAGGTGGTCATCCACTGCAACCAGGACGATGGCGACGACGAGGAATGCAACGGCGGCGACCCGATGTATTCGCCCAGCCAGCGCATCTGGGGCTATGAAACCCCGGACGGATCGTTTGCCCAGTTCACCAACGTGCAGGCCCAGCAGCTGATGCCGCGCCCCAAGCACCTGACCTGGGAGGAAAGCGCCTGCTACACGCTGACGCTCGCCACCGCCTACCGGATGCTGTTCGGCCATGAGCCGCACGACCTGAAGCCGGGCCAGAACGTGCTGGTCTGGGGCGCCTCGGGCGGCCTCGGCTCCTATGCGATCCAGCTGATCAACACCGCCGGCGCCAACGCCATCGGCGTGATCTCCGACGAAAGCAAGCGCGACTTTGTCATGGGTCTGGGCGCCAAGGGCGTTCTGAACCGCAAGGACTTCAACTGCTGGGGCCAGCTGCCCACGGTCAACACCCCGGAATATGCCGAGTGGTTCAAAGAGGCGCGCAAGTTCGGCAAGGCGATCTGGGACATCACCGGCAAGGGCGTGAACGTCGACATGGTGTTCGAGCACCCGGGCGAAGCAACCTTCCCGGTCTCCACTTTCGTTGTGAAAAAGGGCGGCATGGTCGTAATCTGCGCCGGCACCACCGGCTATAACCTGACCTTTGACGTCCGCTACATGTGGATGCACCAGAAGCGCCTGCAGGGCTCGCACTTCGCCCATCTGAAGCAGGCTGCCTCCGCCAACAAGCTGATGGTGGAGCGCCGCCTGGACCCCTGCATGTCCGAGGTCTTCACCTGGAACGACCTGCCGGAAGCGCACATGAAGATGCTGCGCAACGAGCATCTGCCCGGCAACATGTCGGTGCTGGTGCAGGCGCCGAAAACCGGCCTGCGCACCCTGCAGGACGTGCTGGAGGCCTGATCCGGCAGCCTGAGGCGTTTTCAAACTTGCGACAAGCCCGCGAATCATATCCTTGGTTCGCGGGCTTTTTAATATATGACATGTTTCAGCGAAGGATTTCAGTCGGTTGCCTGCTGAGGTCTCGCTATTTCAGGGGAGGCGAGAGGCGCCGGCAAAAAAGGTGACTCTCTACGCTCCGGTTTTTGCGGCGTTTTTTTTGAGCATCGCACAACTGTTCACTCAAAATGAACGAAAGCGGAACCTTCGCATTGACCTCCAGGAGCTCCCCACTGCAAAAGAACAGGAACGACCGGCCAGCCCCGCGGCAGCACATTCTGCTACGGGCCTCCCTCAGAACGGGGCCGGACCTAAAGGGCAGCAGCACGTAATTCATGGCATACAAAGCAGAACTCGACCGCATTCTGGAGGCGCTTGACGCCACTGAAACCTTGGAAGGCCTTCAGCTGATCGTTGAGCAGGTCTGCGAGGTGTTCGGCGTCGATCATGCAATGTACCTCTGGGTCGAAACCGCCGGAAACCACTATTATTTCGGCACCTATTCCAAGGCCTGGACAGAACGCTATCTGGACAAGGCCTACTCGCGGGTCGATCCGGTTGTGGTGGGCTGCTACCAGCGCTTTCACCCGGTGGACTGGAAGCGTCTGGACTGGAACCCCAAACCGGCCCGCGAGTTCCTGAAAGACGCGCGGGAGCATGGCGTGGGCAATCAGGGCTATGCCATTCCCATCAGGGGGCCGAACGGCCAGTTCGCGCTCTTCACGCTCAGCCACAATTGCGACGACGCCGCCTGGGAAAAGCTGATCGCGAAATACAACCGCGATTTCATTCTGGTGGCGCATTATTTCAACCGCAAAGTGCTGGAGCTGGAACCCTCCCGCAGTGCAGAACAAGCGCAGCCGCTGTCGCCGCGGGAAGTTGACGCGCTCACGCTTCTGGCGATCGGCTACAGCCGGGCACAAGTGGCTCAAACCCTGGCCATCTCAGAGCATACCCTGCGGGTCTATATCGAAAGCGCCCGCTTCAAACTGGGCGCGATCAACACCACACATGCCATTGCCCGGGCCGTAAGTCTCGGTTTGATTGTGGTTTAACGGTATCGCTACCTCTTAAGGTGTAAATTTTCTCCGACGCCGATCCTAATGGTCGTATCCTTCCCCTGATTTTCTACCAAAAGGGGAATACACCATGCTGCGCTACGTATACGGCCACGATCTTCACAACCATGCGGACCTGGCTCATTCAATGTTCCTGGACCGGGCCGATCAGTTCAAAACGCGGCTTGGCTGGGATGTGCAGGTGAATGCCAACGGCGAGGAGCGGGATCAGTACGACGAACTGGACCCGCTCTACATGATCTGGGAAATGCCCGACGGCAGCCACGGCGGCTCCATGCGGTTTCTGCCGACCACCGGCCGGGTGATGGTGAATGAAATCTTCCTGGATCTCTGCGGCGGCGTCCCCATCTGCAGCCCGCTGATCTGGGAATGCACCCGGTTCTGCCTGTCGCGCAAGGCGCAGGGCAGGATCGCGGCAGGACTGATGCTTGGCAGCCTGGAAATCATGCGCAACTTCGACGTTCCCCATTACACGGGGGTGTTCTACCGCCACACGGCCCGCGCGTTCCGCAACCTGGGCTTCGCGCCTGAAATCACCGGCACCCAGGGCGGGGGGCGCAATCCCATCTGCATGGGCTTCTGGGAATATGCCGAAGACACCTATCACAGCGTGTCGCGCAAGGCGGGCATCCCGCCGGAGCTGTCGCAGCTGTGGTTCGACCGCTCCTTCGGCGGTGCCGGCGCGTCCGGCCCGGTGGCGCTCAGCGCCTGAACATTGCGCAAACCGGGGCCGGATCCTCTGGCGGACCCGGCGCCGCGGCTGTAGGGTCGCGCCATGACAGCTCTGCCCGTACAGTTCTCCGATGACCAGGCCGCCGCTTATGACAGCGTGACCGAACTCCTGCGCAACGCGGGGGTGGATCTTGATGACGGGCTGCTGCACCCGCCCCGCGGCGATGCCGGGGTGATGGCGGTGATCGGCAAGGCCGGATCGGGCAAGACGCTGCTGCTGGCTGAGCTGTACAAGGCGCTGGAACAGGCCGGGGTTGAGATCGTCTCCGGCGACTATGAAAGCCGCAAGAAGAGCGACGACCGCCGCACGCTTGCGATCCTGGCACCTACCAACAAGGCCGCCAGCGTGCTGCGCCTGCGCGGCGTGCCCGCCACCACCATCCACCGCATCCTCTATACCCCGGTATATGACCCGGAGTATGAGCGTATTGCCGAATGGCTGGCGGGGCAGGGGGAACAGCCGGACATCGAAGGCCTGAGCGAGGAGGCGCTGGCCCGTGCTGCGGCCTTCTATGAGAAGAACAAGTCGATCCCCGGCGCGCTGGCGGCTGCGGGATTGCGCGGCTCGGATTTCATCACCGGCTGGAAGCGGCGCGAGGATCCTCTCGACATCGGCTTTATCGACGAGGCGTCGATGCTGGACGACCGCCAGTTCGAGGATCTGAAGGAGATCTTTCCCAACCTGATCCTGTTCGGCGACCCGGCACAGCTGGCGCCGGTGAACCAGTCCGGCTCCATGGTGTTCGAAACCCTGCCGGAACCGCGCCAGCTGGTTCTGAACCGCATCCACCGGCAGGAGGCAGGCAACCCGATCCTGGACCTGGCCCATGCGCTGGCCGACCCGCAGCTTGGGTTCGAGGATTTCGAGCGGATGGTGGAGGACACCGCCCGCCGCGACGACCGTGTGGTTTGGGGGCAGCGGGTGGAGGTCGATCTGATGGCGCGCTCGCCGGTGCTGGTCTGGCGCAACAACACCCGCATCCGGCTGATCAACGCCTTCCGCGCTGTGCATGGCGCGCCGGAGGATCAGCTGATCGCGGGCGAGCCGCTGATCTGCGACGGTATCGAACTGCCGATGAAGCACCGCAAGAAACGCCTGGATCTGGAGGCCCGAGGGCTGATCAAAGGGGCGCAGGTGATCTTTCTCGGCCCCGGCCGCAAACCCGGCTTCTCCCGCCTGCACGTGATGGGGGCTGAGGACCCGCAGGTCTCTGCCGCCTCGATCGTGAAGATCGAAAAACCGGACGAGGAAGAGCCCTTCATCCCCTACGCGGCCCGCATGGGCGCGACCTTCCTGCACGGTGCAGCAGTGACCATCCACAAGGCGCAAGGCTCGCAATGGGACACCGCCCAGGTCTTTGCCCCGGATATCTACGCGGCCGCCCGCATGGGCCGGGTTGAGGCGGGACAACCGTTGTGGAAGCGGCTGGCCTATGTCGCCATCACCCGCGCGCAGGAGCGGCTGATCTGGGTCGTCCGCAACCGCCTCGCCAAGCCCACTGGCCCGTTGCCGGTGGACGATCTCAAAGCCATGCCTGCTGCCGCACTCACGCTCGAAGCACAGGAGGACACCCCCGCATGAGCCATTCGATCCTGATCACTGGCGCCAGCTCCGGCATCGGCCGTGCCGTGGCGGAGCTGTTCCTGGCCGAGGGCTGGCAGGTGGGCCTGGTGGCGCGCCGGGCAGAGAAGCTGCAGGAGGTAGCGCAGGGCTTTGCGAACGCCTAGGTGCTGCCCGCCGATGTCTCGGATCCGGCAGCGGTGGATCATGCGGTGAACAGCTTTGCCATGGCGGCCGGGCGGCTGGATGTGCTGTTCAACAATGCGGGCATCTTTACGCCGCCGGGCACTATCGACGAGATCCCGCTGGACGACTGGTTCGCGTCTGTGAACGTGAACCTCACCGGCATGTACCTGGCAGCCCGCGCAGCCTTCCGCCAGATGCGGCAGCAGTCGCCGCAGGGCGGGCGGATCATCAACAACGGTTCCATTGCCGCGCATGTGCCGCGGCCCCATTCAGCGCCTTATGCAGCCACCAAGGCGGCAATCACCGGCCTCACCAAAAGCCTGTCGCTGGACGGCCGCCCCTTTGATATCGCCTGCGGCCAGATCGACTTCGGCAACACCCGCACCCCGATGGTGGAGGATTTGAGCCAGCGCCACGCTGAGGCCAACCCGGACGGAGAGCCGATGCACACATTTGCGGTGGAGGACGCGGCGAGATCCGTGCTGCACATGGCCAATCTGCCGCTGGAGGCCAATGTGCAGTTCATGACGGTGATGGCCACCAAGATGCCCTATATCGGCCGCGGCTGAGCGCTCCCGCCCGTCGCTGGCGCATCGCAGATGCGCCGCTCCCGTTGGACGTGGCGCTGCGCTGGCGCGCAGCGGGCCTGCGGCGGCGGCGCTGCTGCATACGGGCCGCAGAGGCTTCATCTTTGCAGCAAATACTCCGGGGTGAATTGGCCGCAAGGCCAAGAGGGGCCGGCCCCTCTTAGCGGTTCCTGAGCAGGCTGAAGGCAGCGGAGGCGCCCCAGCCGGCGGCAACGGCGATCGCCAGCGACATCAGGCCGTAAAGGAACGGCTGCTCGCGCGAAAGCGAGTACAGGAACCGCTCCAGCCCTACCTTGCGCACGTCGATTGTGGTCTCATAGCTCGACACCACCTCGCCGCCGCGGGTCAGGAAGATCCGGGTCAGATAGCTGCCTTCGGTCAGATCCGCGGGCATTTCGATGGCAGTGCGGAAGAGGGTCTGCTCATCCACGGCCACCGTGTTTTCACGCAGGGAATAAAGCCCGTTCTTCTCGCGGATCCGCACCACCGCATCGGCAAAGGCCTGGGCGCCGCGGATATGCATGGCGGCGCCGACCGAGCGGATCGCGCGCTTGATCGAAATCCGGTAGCGCAGGTCTTCGGTGTCGGTCAGCACCTGGTCGAAGGGGGCGCTGGTGGCCACGGCATAGAACGCCGGAGCGGAGTCGACCAGCACGCTGTCGACGTTGACCCAGATCCCCAGTTTCTTTTCCTTGCGCCGCACCATGACGGAGGGGGCCGGGCCGGACACGGCGACCACCACTTCCAGCGGGTCGTCCTGCGGGATCGGGGTTTCGCGTTTCACCGCCCCGAACACCAGGATTTCCGACCCGTCGAAGGTGGCGGTGATCGCCACCCGGTCCTGGCTGAGACCGAGCACGACCTCTTCCTTGCCGGCTTTAGCTGCGGAGTGCGGCAGCAGGGCCAGGGCGGCGGCGGTCAGCGCGGACAGGAGCAGCTTGCGCATGATCAGTGCCCCCCGGGCTCACCCAGCGAGAAAATCTCGGAGGGTTGCAGCAAAAGGTCGAGGCCCAGCTTGACGCAGACCGCGATGACCATCAGCGCCAGCAGGATGCGGAGCTGTTCGGCCTTGAGGTAGACGCCGATGCGGGTGCCGATCTGGGCGCCGACTACGCCGCCGATAAGCAAGAGAACCGCCAGCACAATGTCCACGGTATAGTTGGTGGTGGCGTGCAGCATGGTGGTAAAGCCGGTGACCAGGATGATCTGGAACAGCGAGGTTCCGACAACCACCTTGGTCGGCATGCCGAGGATATAGATCATCGCAGGCACCATGATGAAGCCGCCGCCAACCCCCATGATCGCTGCCAGGATACCCACCGCGACGCCAACCAGGATCGGCGGGATCACCGAGATATAGAGGCCGGAGGTGCGGAAGCGCATCTTGAACGGCAGCGCATGCACCCAGCCGCGCTGGCGGCGCGGGGCGGGCGCTGCACCGCCTGCCTTCTTGGATTTGCGGATCGCGTTCAGGCTTTCGATGAACATAAGCCCGCCGACGACGCCCAGGAAGACGACATAGCAGAGCTTGACCAGCAGATCGACCTGGCCAAGCGCCTTGAGGTAGTTGAACACCACCACCCCAAGCGCCGCGCCCAGCAGGCCGCCGGCCTGCAGCACCAGCCCCATCTTGATATCGACCGTGCGCCTTCGGAAATGCGCCAGCACGCCGGAGAAGGAAGAGGCGACAATCTGGTTCGCTTCGGTGGCCACCGCCACCGCGGGCGGGATGCCGATGAAGAACAAAAGCGGCGTCATCAGGAAGCCGCCGCCAACTCCGAACATGCCTGAGAGAACACCCACCATTCCTCCGAGGCCCAGAAGAAGGAAGGCATTGACCGAGACCTCAGCTATGGGAAGGTATATCTGCATGATCTTTGTTAGACCGCAGACCGTTCAAAAATCAATGATCTATGCCGCTGTGCAGCGTGCAGGACTGATTTGACGCATCAAACTGGACTCAACTGTGGCCGCTCTGCACTGGTCGGGCAGGGCCCCGCGCCCGCAGGCGGCGCAAGGGATTTTTCGCTGAGGAGACCCCGGGGACAGGTCGAGGGAAGTTGTATCTTTACCGCGCCAAGGGCGAACGGCGCCTGCGCGCCGCTGCTGCCGCGGCCCTTGCGCCTGGAAAGACACTGGCTGGGATCAGTCCGGAAAAGAGACGCCCGGCGCGGGGCCGGGCATTCCAAGGGTTTCTTGCGGAGCTTAGCGCTCCTTGACGTAGGGCTGGCCGCCGGCGCGGGGCGGGATCGCCTTGCCGACGAAACCGGCCAGGATCACCACCGTCAGAACATAAGGCAGCGCATCCATCGCCTGAACCGGGATGACGATGCCGCCCAGTTCGATGTTCTGGAAGCGCAGGGCGATGGCCTGCAGCAGTCCGAACAGCAGGCAGGCGCCCATTGCGTGCCAGGGCCGCCACTTGGCAAAGATCAGCGCCGCCAGGGCGATGAAGCCGCGGCCTGCGGTCATGTCCTTGACGAAGCCCGCCTGCAGCGCCGTGGCCAGATAGGCGCCGGCGATGCCGCACAGCAGGCCGCAGATCATCACTGCGCCGTAGCGCAGGCCGACCACCGAAACGCCTGCGGTGTCCACCGCTGCCGGGTTCTCGCCCACTGCGCGCAGGCGCAGGCCGAACCGGGTGCGGAACAGGATCCACCAAGTCGCCGGAACCGCCAGGAAGGCGAGGTAGACCAGCACTGAATGGCCCGACAGCAGCTCGGAATAAACCGGCCCCAGCACCGGCACGCCCGACAGGCTGTCGGCAAAGGGGAGGGTGATCGGTGTGAACCGTCCGCCGCTGAACAGCGACGGGGTGCGGCCGCCCTGCTGGAACCAGTCCTGGGCAATCAGCACCGTCATGCCCGCAGCCAGAAAGTTGATCGCAACGCCGGAAATCAGCTGGTTGCCGCGGAAAGTGATCGACGCCACCCCGTGCAGCCCTGCCAGCACCAGGGAAGAGGCGATGCCCGCCAGCAGCCCCAGCCAGACGTTGCCGGTCACGGCGGCGACGGCGGCGGAGAAGAAGGCGGCCATCAGCATCTTGCCTTCCAGGCCGATGTCAAAGATGCCCGCGCGCTCGGAGTAGAGCCCGGCCAGGCAGGCCAGCAGCAGCGGCGTGGCTAGGCGGACAGTGGAATCCAGAATCTGGATGATCGTCAGGAAATCCATCAGTTCTGCCCCCTCCGCACCGCGAGGAAGATCTTCTCAAGCGGCATCCGCACCATGTTGTCGAGCGCGCCGGTGAACAGGATCACCAGGGCCTGGATCACCACGATCAGCTCGCGCGGGATCGAGGTCCAAAGCGCCAGCTCCGCGCCGCCCTGGTAGAGGAAACCGAACAGGATCGCTGCCAGGAACACGCCGAACGGATGGTTGCGCCCCATCAGCGCCACCGCGATGCCGATGAAACCGGCGCCTTCTGTGGCGTTCAGCACCAGGCGTTCCGCTTCGCCCATGACGTTGTTGACCGCCATCATCCCGGCCAGCGCGCCGGAGATCAGCATGGCGATCATGATGGTGCGCACCGACGAGATGCCGGCATAACGCGCGCCCGGTTCGGATTTGCCCAGGGAGCGGATCTCATAGCCCAGCGGCGTGCGCCAGATCAGCAGCCAGACGAACAGGCAGGCGCCCATGGCAACCAGCAGGCTGACATTGGCGGGGGCCGATTTGGAGAAGTTAATGCCGATCGGGGCCAGCAGCTCATGCAGGGAGGGCAGGTGAACGGCCTCGGGGAAGCGTTCGGTGGCCGGGTCCATCGAGCCTTCGGGGCGCAGAACGTTGACAAGCACATAGTTCAGCACCGCCGCGGCGATGAAGTTGAACATAATGGTGGTGATCACGATATGGCTGCCGCGCTTGGCCTGCAGATAGGCGGGGATGGCGGCCCAGGCAGCACCGAAGATCCCGGCGCCAAGGGCGGCAAATACCAGTGCAAGCGTCCAATGCGGCCAAGGGATCAGCAGACAGACCAGCGCCACGCCCAACCCGCCCAGCATCGCCTGGCCCTCGCCGCCGATGTTGAACAGGCCCGCGTGGGCGGCCACCGCGACCGCCAGGCCGGTGAACATGAAATTGGTGGCGTAATAGAGCGTATAGCCCCAGCCATAGGTGGAGCCCAGGGCGCCATCGACCATCAGCTTGACCGCGGCCACCGGGTCTTCGCCGATCCCGAGGATCACCAGGGCCGACAGGATTGCGGCCAGCAGCAGGCTGATCAGCGGAATCAGGACCACATCGGCCCATTTCGGCATCTTGTCCATTTACGCGGCCCCCGGTTTGGCTGTCACGGCTGGAGCGCGCAGCGGTCCGGCCGGCGCCCATCCGCCCCCATGGGCGGGCGCTTCGCTTCCGCCCGCGGACAGGCGCAGGCCTTTGTTGCAAGTCATCTTGTATTGCATCACGCGGCCTCCCCCGCGACACCGGCCATCAGCAGGCCGAGTTCTTTCTCATCGGTCTGATCCGCGGGCCGTTCGCCCATGATCATGCCGTCAAACATCACTGCAACCCGGTCAGCAAGCGACAGGATCTCTTCCAGCTCGACCGAGACCAGAAGGATCGCCTTGCCCTGATCGCGCAGCGCGACGATCTGCTTGTGAATGAATTCGATGGCGCCGATATCGACGCCGCGGGTCGGCTGTCCGACCAGCAACAGGTCCGGGTTGCGCTCAATCTCGCGCGCGACCACGATTTTCTGCTGGTTGCCGCCGGAGAAGTTCTTGGCCGCCAGCCACGGATCCGGCGGGCGCACGTCGAATTTCTCCATCTTAGCCTCGGTATCGGCCTGCAGGGCGGCGTTGTTTATCAGCACGCCGTTCTGATAAGCGGCATCGCGGTGATAGCCGAAGGCCACGTTTTCCCAGGCGTGGAAATCCATGATCAGGCCCTCCCGCTGGCGGTCTTCCGGAACATGGCCGATACCGGCGTCGCGGCGCGCCCTGGCATCCGAGCCCGGACCGTTCAGCGGCAGCGGCGTGCCGTGCAGCTTGATGCTGCCGGTGCCCGGACGCATGCCGCCCAGCACTTCCAGCAGTTCCGACTGGCCGTTGCCGGCCACACCTGCAATGCCGACGATTTCGCCCGCGCGCACAGTCAGGTCGATGCCCTTGATCCGCTCGACGCCGGCACTGTCCACCACCCGCAGGTTCTCGATCTCCAGGATCGGGGCGCCGGGCTGGGCGGGCACCTTGTCGACGCGCAGCAGCACCTTGCGGCCTACCATCAGCTCAGCCAGGTGCTCGGGGCTGGTCTCAGACGTCTTGACAGTCGCGGTCATCTGGCCACGCCGCATCACCGAAACCGTATCGGTGTACTCCATCACTTCCCGCAGCTTGTGCGTGATCAGGATGATGGTCTTTCCCTCTGTGCGCAGCCGGTCCAGGATGCGGAACAGCTGATCGGCCTCGGACGGCGTCAGCACGCCGGTCGGCTCGTCAAGGATCAGGATTTCCGCCTTGCGGTAGAGCGCCTTGAGGATCTCGACCCGCTGCTGCGCGCCGACGCCGATTTCGTCGATGCGGGCGTCGGGGTCCACGAACAGCTCGTATTCCTCCTCCAGCGCCTTCAGCTCCTTGCGGGCGCGGCGCAGCGAGGGCATCAGCATGCCGCTGTCCTCGGCGCCCAGCACGATGTTTTCCAGCACGGTGAAGTTTTCCACCAGTTTGAAATGCTGGAACACCATGCCGATGCCCGCGGCAATCGCCGCCTGGCTGTCGGGGATCTCGGTCTTCTTGCCGTTGATGAAGACCTCCCCTTTGTCGGCCTTGTAAAAGCCATAGAGGATCGACATCAGCGTCGACTTGCCCGCACCGTTTTCACCGATGATACCGTGAATGGTGCCGGGGGCGACGCGGATGGAGATGTCCTTGTTTGCCTGGACCGGGCCAAAGGCCTTGGAAATGCCTTTGAGTTCGATGGCGGGGGCAGTCAAGCGGGCTCTCCCATGCCTGTGAACCCGATCAGCCGCACCACCTTACCGTCTTGCAGATCGGCAAAATACTGGCCGCGCATCATGCGGTTGCCGTCTTTAAGGAAATCCACCGTGGCACGCGCGTGCCCGTGGTGTTCCGTGACGGCCACCACTTTGGCCTCGGCGCCCGGCATGTTCGCGCTGAACTGCGCGATATAGTCCAGGTAGGCGCCGCGGCCCTCGATGGGGGCGGGGGTGTTGGGATCGGAATAATAGAATTCGGGCCCGATCGCCGCGCCGGTTTTCGCAGCACGGCCTTCGGGGGTTGGGTCGCCCCAGGCCGCAAACAGAGTATGAAGTGAATCCGTCATGGCCTGGGGCTTTCTCTTTAGAAGCTCAGAACCGGGCAGCTGTCATCGGACATGTAGTCATGCACTTTGATCTCGCCCGAGGCGATCTTGGCAGCAGCTTCGTCCACCGCGGCCTTCATCTCATCGGTCACCAGGTCGGCGTTGTGCTCATCCATCGCATAGCCGACACCGCCATTGGCCAGGCCCATAACAGAGAAGCCGGTCTCCATCTCTGCGCCGTCGGTGAACGCCTCGAACACGGCGTTGCCGACGTTCTTGGTCATCGAGGTCAGCACCTTGCCCGAGTGCAGGTGGTTCTGGTTGCTGTCCACGCCGATCGACAGGATGCCTTCGTCGGCCGCGGTCTGCAGCACGCCCACGCCGGTGCCGCCGGCCGCGGCATAGACCACGTCAGCGCCCTGGCTGATCTGCGCCTTGGTCAGCTCAGAGCCCTTCACCGGGTCGTTCCAGGCTGCCGGGGTGGTGCCGGTCATGTTGGAAATCACCTTGGCGTCCGGGTTGGCCGCCTTGACGCCTTCGGCATAGCCGCAGGCGAACTTGCGGATCAGCGGAATGTCCATGCCGCCAATAAAGCCGACGGTGTTCGATTCCGACGCCATCGCGGCCAGCATGCCAACCAGATAGGAGCCTTCGTGTTCGTTAAAGACAACCGAGCGCACGTTGTCGCCTTCAACCACCATGTCGATGATGGTGAACTTGGTGTCCGGATAATCGGCTGCCACCTGGCCCAAGGCGTCAGCAAAGGCAAAGCCGACCATCACGATCGGGTTGGCGCCGGCCTCGGCAAAGCGGCGCAGCGCCTGCTCGCGCTGGGCTTCGGACTGCAGCTCGATCTCACGGTAGGTGCCGCCGGTCTCTTCGACCCAGCGCTGGGCGCCGTTGTGGGCGGCTTCGTTGAAGCTCTTGTCGAACTTGCCGCCCAAGTCGAAGATCAGCGCAGGCTCGGCCAGCGCGGCACCTGCGGTCAGGGCCAGCGACGCGGCTGCGCCCATCAGCGGTTTCATCAGGGTCATCAGGTTAACTCCCACTGTCATTTTTGTTGGATGCAGCGGGGCTTTTCCGCTGCCCGGCCCCGTTCAGGCCTTAGAGGGTGCGGCAATTTAGCCTGCAGGGCAGGGAGAGGGTCAACCGCTTTTTGACCATTTGGTGCGAAATCCGCGCAACTGGCCTAGCGTAAAGCTTTTCTCATCAGGATCGCATCCGCCGGTTTTGCCCCTTCCCGGCGGTAATATCCGGCCCGGCGCCCGCATTCCGCGAATCCGCAGGCGTTGTACAGCGCCTGCGCAGGGGCATTGTCAGCGGCCACTTCCAGGAACATCTTCGCCGCGCCCCGCGCGCGGGCGGCTGATTCCCAGTCCGCCATGCAGGCGCGGGCCAGACCCTGGCGCTGATGGGCGGGGCTGGTGGCGATGGTCAGCAGCTCTGCCTCATCCGCGATCACCCGCACCAGTGCAAAGCAGCGGGCATCGCCGGTGGCAAAGGTCAGCGGGCTGTCCAGCAGGGCGGCAAACTCCGCCGCTGACCAGGGCCGCGACTGGGTGAAGGCCGCGGCGTGGGTGGCGGCCAAGACCTCGGGTGTCAGCGGGTCAGCCATCAATCAGTGCCGGCGGCACATCGCTGGACGGCGCGGCATCGGCAGAGCGCAGGTATAATGGGGCAGGCGGTTCGGTCACTGTTCCGAACCGCCCGGCGGTGATGCGGGCAATGGCCTCGGCCATCCCCGCGGGGCTGGCCTCAGGCGCAAACGCCAGCCCGGCGCCGCGGGCGGCCTCCTCTGCCTCCTGGCACGGCATCAGACGCGGCGCTTCTCCGGGCAGGGCGGCGTAGACCTGATCGCGCGGCGCGGGCACCGCGGGCAGGGTGCCTGCGGCAGCCCGGGATTCAAACCCGTCAACGCCCACGGCCGGAATCTCCAGCCCCAGTGCAAGGCCGCGCGCAGCAGAAACCGCAATGCGGATGCCGGTGAAGTTGCCGGGGCCGACACCGACGCCAATGGCATCGAGGTCGGCCCACGCGGCGCCGCCCTCTGCCAGCACCTCCTCCAGCAGCGGCATCAGCCGTTCAGCCTGGCCGCGGGTCATTTCTTCCAGGCGGGACGCCAGCAGGACGTTCCCGCGCAGCAAAGCGGCCGCGCAATGCGCGGCCGATGTGTCAAATCCCAGAACCAGCGGTTCGGAGGTCATGCGTTGTCCTTTCGCAGCCGGTCAGACGGCAACCGGGCGCACCTCGGTGACTTCCGGGATGTAGTGGCGCAGCAGGTTCTCAATGCCCATCTTCAGCGTCAGGGTCGAGGACGGGCAGCCCGCGCAGGCGCCTTGCATGTGCAGGTAGACCACGCCGCGGTCAAAGCCGTGGAAGGTGATGTCGCCGCCGTCCTGGGCCACTGCCGGGCGCACGCGGCTGTCCAGCAGTTCCTTGATCTGGTTGACGATTTCGGCGTCTTCGCCGGAATGCTCAGCATGGCCGGAGGCCGGATCGGAAGAGCCGTCCGCCATCACCGGCTGGCCGGATTGGTAATGCTCCATCACTGCGCCCAGAATGGCGGGCTTGATGTGGTCCCAGTCCACTCCGTCCGCCTTGGTCACGGTCACGAAATCATTGCCGAAGAACACGCCGGTCACGCCCTCAACCGCAAAGATGCGGGAGGCCAGCGGCGATTTGCCCGCAGCCTCAGAGCTGGGGAAGTCGGCGGTGCCCACTTCCAGAACGGTCTGGCCCGGCAGGAATTTCAGCGTCGCCGGGTTGGGCGTGGATTCGGTCTGAATGAACATGTCGGGTCTCCGTTAAGCGTGCCCCCGATATGCGCCCTGCGGCCCGCCAAGTCAAGATTTGGAACTATTCTAAATTCGGGCGGCTGCGGCGTGCTCCAGGGCTTGCTCCAGCCGGTCGTCGCCCCAGAACAGCTCCGGGCCGCAGATGAAGCTCGGCGCGCCGAAAATGCCGGCCGCAATGGCCTCATCAGTCTGCGCCCGCAGCGCCGATTTGATGGCAGGTGACTGGGCGCGCAGCCTGAGCGCCTCGTCAAGGCCCGCCTGGCACAGGCAACCCTGCAGGACAGCGTCGCTGGAAATATCCGCGCCGTCGCCGAACTGCGCCTGAAACACCGCTTTTGCGAAAGCTTCGATGCGGTCCTGCTCCGCGGCGGCAAGTGCCAGACGCGCCGCCTTCAGTCCGTTTTGCGGGAATGGATCCGGGCGCCGGAAGGGCAGCCCGCGTGCGGCGCAAATCCGTTCCATGTCGCGCCACATGTAACGCCCCTTGGCGGGGTAGATGTTGAACGGCGAGGTGTCCCAGCCCTGGGCGGCAAACATCGGCCCCAGCAAGAACGGCTTCCAATCAACAGCAACCCCGCGTGCGGCAGCCAGCGCGCCGATCCGCATCACGCTGAGATAAGAATAGGTGGAGGCAAACTCGAACCAGAATGTGATCCTGCCGGTCATCGCCTCTGCCATTTCCCGCGCTCAGGTGATCGCTTCCAGCTTCTCTTTGCTCAGATCGCCGGGCACGATGGTGATCGGCACCGGCAGGGTGCCCGAGTTCTTGGTCAGCTGGGTGACCAGCGGGCCTGGCCCCTTGCGGCCGGTTCCGGCACCCAGCACCAGCACGCCGATTTCAGGATCGCCTTCGATGTAGTCGAGGATCTCCGGCACCGGCTCGCCTTCGCGGATCACCAGCTCCGGGTCAACGTTCTGGCGGTCGCGCATCCATTTGGCAAAGACTTCGAAATGCGCATGGATCCGCTCGCGGGCCTCTTCCCGCATCACTTCGCCGACGCCGATCCAGTGGTTGAACTCGTCCGGCGGGATCACCGACAGGATAGTGACGCCGGCGCCGGTATGCGCCGCCCGCATCGCGGCGAACCGCATCGCGTTCAGGCATTCGCGGCTGTCATCCAGTACCACAAGGAATTTGCGCATTTTCGCTCTCTCGTTGTTCCACCGCGGATCATGACGCAAGCGGGCGCATCAGGCAATAGAGCCAAAGCCTTTGAGCCGTTTCAGGAAACTGGCTCTAGGCCGGGGCGGGCAGCGCTCTCGCGCCCGCAGGATCT
>NZ_JBQKUH010000021.1:0-69531 GCF_054968485.1 Leisingera sp. G5_S3_59_S7 | reverse complement strand
GCGGAGGCAGAGGCTGTGCAGAATAAAAAAGCGGCTGACGCCGCGAATGCTCTGAAAAAGAAAATTGTGGCTGAGGTCGGGGTATTGGAGCCGAGAGTGAAAGGGTATGAGGCAAGGGCGGAAGAAGCTGCAGAAAAGTACCGGGCCGAAACGGCAGCGCGGAAGGCCGAAGAGGAAAAACGCGCGCGGGTTATCCAAGAAAGGCAACAGGCCGAGCAGGTGCTGAACGCCACGAAGGCGGAGAAATCTGATCTGGCCGCTCAGCTGCAGCAGATGGTTCAGCACCGCCGTCAGGCAGAGAAAGCGGCTGCTGAGGCCCGGGCTGCCCGGCTGGCTGAGGAGAAGAGGCTGCAGGAGGCAGAAGAAAAGGTCCGGTTGAAGGCAACGGTGGCAGAGGTCATCACGGATGCCATCGAGTCCGGGTTGGATTTGGTTGCTGAAGGGGCGATTTGCTGGCGGGAGGCGTCTGCGGATCAGCAGGCAGGCTTGACCTGGGGCGTGGCCGCTCCGGATACCAAGGGTGCGCGGGCCGAAACGCTGAAAGAAATCCGTCCAGCAATGCGGATAGTCACGCGTATTGCTCAACTGGTGGCCCGGACCGTGAAACGCGTCCTCGCCAAGGAACGGCAAAAGCTGAAGCAGGACGCGGATTATGTGCGCGGCCTGCGTCAGAAATGGGCGCCGGAAGATGATGCGCGGCTGTCAGGGATCTCGCGTGGGGAGCCGGGGAATGGGCCAGTGTAGGCAACAGTGCTAAATACATGCTAAAATGACCTCTGAGACGATCCGCTCAACATGCGGAACCAGAGACTTATTTAAGTGCCTCGTCAGGAACAAAAAACGCGAGGGTATTCAGAAGTCCAGCCGGCTCAGAAGGCACTATCAAGTGTTGTCCATTTTTTGGATACGGTCCCCTGGTGGTTTCAGAAGTGCCAGGCGACGTTCAGGTCGTGCTAGGTATCATCGAAAAAGCTGTCAGATCTGTGGACGAGGGTTACGAAAGTGATACGGTCGCCTGGTTGTCGAATTGGTGTCTGACGCCGAAGCTCGAAATGGTCTCGGTGAGCGCCTTCGGCCGGACTAACCCTTACCGCTGTTCTCAGTATGGCTGGAGACAGGGTTTCTGAGCCAACTTCAGGGTTGGTATGACGCTTTGCTGGCATTCAGGATATTGCTGTTGTGCAGAGCATAGCCCAAAGGTCGTGCTGCCAATCGCCGCTGGGGGTGGCTGTGTTGATCATGAATCTTTTGAGACCAGTGTCGACATATGCCGGTTCTCCGCATTTGACCCGAACCGGGTGTTTCCTAGTGTCGTCGTAGAGAACTGTGCCGTTTGCATCTGTTTGAACCAGTTTGATGGCGACTTCAAAGTCGAAGTCTTCCTCGCTGGTGACCTGGTATTGGGTCACGCTCAATTGAACCGTGGTGGCGTCCGGGAAACTGGCTGTGTGAAAGACTGTCTGTTGACCCGCGCTAGGCGTGGCAAAAAGAAGAAGACCAAACACTATTGGAAGGATATACATATCCCAACTCCCGCAGCGCTCGCCTCGTGACAAAAATAGCACAAATTGCCGCTGCGCACGACTCGAAAATTTGAAACGTAATGAGCTGTTCCAATCTTCGGTGCGCCCCGCGCTGGACCCAGATGCCGCAGGCCGGTGTCAAAATGTTTAACAAATATAGAACTTTAGAGCTTTCGCGCCGGCAGATCGGCTGAGCCGTCGGGAAAGACGTGACGGCCGGTAACCTGCTCCACGGTCCACCGCGAACGCGTCCAGCAGCTGCGTGTTTCCGTGTCTCGGAAACGATGGGAGTGCATCATTTGCGGAAATGACCTGGGTACGGCTATGGGGCGAGAAAAGGGATCTACTTTGCATTAGCAATCGGCAAGCGAGTAATTGTTCGATCACCCGCCACAAGCTTGCCGCTGCTTAGTAGTACAGCAAAAATGCCCAGCTTTTAAGGGATACGTTGAGATACTTGCCCCTAGAAAGGATGCCATCAGGCAGTGCCAGGTGGCATCCAGTAAAGTGTCTTGAGGATCAGTTATCCTTTGGCTGGTCCATCATACCATTGCCGGGCTGATTGCTTTTGGATTGCTGACCGCTATGGGCCATGCCGGATCCTGCCATCATCTGCTTCATGCGTGCCGTCTGGGCTGAGATCTCTTCCTCAGTCACCGCGCCGTTGCCGTCTGCATCGAGATGTTGAAAACGGTCTACCATTTGTTCGCGGATTATAGCGCTGTGGAAGGATTCGAACTCATCGATCGAAAGCGTGCCATTGCTGTCCGCGTCGTACTCCTTCAGAGCGGATTGAAGTTTTTCCGCCAACATGCCGGGTTTGCCCATGCCCAACATCTGGCGGTCCATCATGGCGCTGCCCATGGCGTGCCGCCCGTGCATCTGCATCATCATGTTATGCATTCGCTTCATGTCAGACATCATACCTCGGCCCATCATCTGCGAATCTGCATTTTGTTGCATCATGCCTGATGTATTGGCACCGGGTTTGCCGCTGTGGCCGTGGCTGGCCTCTGCCAGTGCTGCGCCCGCCAATGTGCCGGATACCGCGAGAGTAAGCGCAATAAGTTTCAAATTCGTCATGTCCAGACCTTTCCCAGGGTGTTTGGATACATCCAATTTGGGATGTCAGGCGTGAGCTTGCCAGAGCGCCGGGTCGGGGAATTGTATCGCCCTGTCACAGCCGAAGCAGTTGATACATTCTGCGACAAAACTCTGCAGGACCACTTGCAGCAATAACCTATAATCGATGCAAATGAATGAAATGCCACATATTCTCGTCGTTGACGATCACCGTGAAATCCGGGCTGCGGTAACACGATACCTGGAAAAGAACGGCATGCGCGCAACTGCAGCGCAAGACGCGGCAGAGATGGATGCGAAACTGGCAACCGGGCATTTCGATCTGATTGTTCTGGACGTGATGATGCCGGGTGAAGACGGGCTTTCGGTCTGCCGGAGACTGTCTGGGGAAGGCGGTATCCCAATCCTTATGCTGACGGCCCTTGGGCAGGAAACAGACCGGATAGTCGGCCTGGAGATCGGTGCCGACGACTATTTGCCCAAGCCATTCAATCCGCGCGAGCTATTGGCACGCATCAAAGCGATCTTGCGCCGCACCGATCGTTCCGAACCATTGGCAGGCCGCTTGGCCGGGAAAAACGTTCGGTTTGCCCAGTGGGTGCTGGACAGCGACCGTCGTGTCCTCATTGACGGCACCGGGCAGGAAACTGCCCTGACCGGTGCCGACTTCAAGCTGTTGACGGTTTTGCTGGAGCGGGCGCGTTTGGTCCTGAGCCGGGATCAGCTTATGGATTTAACTGCGGGCCGGCGGGCGCCGCCGCTGGATCGGACAATAGACAACCAGATCAGCCGCTTGCGCCGCAAGATTGAGCAGGACCCCATGCAGCCGCGCCTGATCATCACCGTGCGCAACGGCGGCTATAGCTTGGCGGCAGATGTAGAGGTGATGGACGGATGAGGCGTGTCCTCAACAGTCTGCGCGGCCAACTGGTGCTATTGGTGATCCTGGCGCTGGCCGCCGCTCAGGCGGTCAGCCTTTGGCTATTTGTCGACGAGCGCAGTTTGGCGGTACGCGCGGCTCTCGGAGCGGAAACTGCTGGACGTGCCGCCAATGTGGCCCGACTGATCGAAGAAGCGCCTGCAAGTCTACACGCCTCGATTCTACGGGCTGCGAATTCGCCGCTGGTACGGTTCGGTATCGCACCGGAGCCCGAAGTCGAACATATGACGCATAACGGCAATGGGATTGTCGAAGAGCGAGTGCGGGCACTTCTGGATGGTAACTTCAGCCGCGAGATCCGGGTTGAGCTGCATGAGGTTGATGGCGCGGATCTGCCGCTGCCCCACCTCGATCAGGAAATGGCCGCTATGCACCGGGAAATGATGCGCGGACACATGTCGGCGATTGAATTGAAGCTGTCCATTGCGTTGTCTGGCAGCCAATGGCTGAATGTTGATACCCGGTTTGAACGGCCGCCTTTGCAATGGCCGCTTTTTTCGACACTGACTTTTGCGCTTACAGCGGGCTTCATTCTAATTGTTGTGTTCTGGTTCTTGATGAGCCGGGTAACGGGACCGCTGCGCAGGCTTTCCGTTGCTGCTGACCGGTTGGGGAGGGGAGAAGACGTGGACGCACTGCCTGCGGTAGGGCCATGCGAAGTGCAAGATCTGACCGATGCGTTTAACCGGATGCAAGAACGCCTGAAACGTTTTGTTGCAGATCGCACCCGGCTGCTGGCGGCGTTGGGCCATGACCTTCGATCGCCTTTGACAGCTATGCGGGTCAGGGCAGAATTTGTCGACGAGGAGGAAACCCGGGACAGCCTCATATCTTCGATCGAGGAAATGCAGAGCATGGTAGACTCGGTATTGGCTTTCGCCCGGGGGCTGGCGGTGTCCGAGCCGCTAGAGGTGTGTGAACTGGGTAAGTTCCTGGAACAGCTGCGCGCTGATATGCTTGATCGCTTCGATTTACATCCAGGGGTGACGACAGAAGTTGGCCTGCGGCCAAACGCGATGCGGCGGGCTTTGCGCAACGTGATCGAGAACGCGCTGCGCTATGGTGGCTGGGCGCGGGTTGGATACGGGATCGATGGCAAAAACGCTTTGATCACGGTGGTAGACTCCGGCCCAGGTATCCCTGAGGAAGATTTGGAGCGGGTGTTTGATCCGTTTCTGCGGCTGGAGGCGTCGCGGTCGCTCGAAACCGGCGGCTACGGGCTCGGCTTATCCATCGCTCGTACGATTGCGCGGGCTCATGGCGGTGACATAACCCTGGCTAACCGTCCGGATGGCGGGCTGTTGGCGACGCTCGCAATCCCTCTGGCGAAGGATCAAACCGAAATTGAAACGTGAACCGGAGACAAAGATGAAACGACAGGTTGCAACTCTGGCAATTGTGCTTCTGCCCTTGGCTTCTGCTGTGGCTTGGGCGGATACTTCGGGTGACTGGGACCGGGGATATGGCCACATGATGTGGGCAGGCGGCTTCGGTATGCTCGGCGCCCTGATGATGCTGCTGTTCTGGGGAGCGTTTATTGCTCTCATCGTAGTGGCGGTGCGATGGCTGACTGACAAGCGTAGCGCAGGCCCGGACACCTCTAGTGACGCGCTGAAGGTGCTGCGCAGCAGGTTTGCCCAAGGTGAAATCGACGAAGAAGAGTTCAGGCGCCGCAAGGCCGCACTCGACGAATGACATCTCATGCTCCGCGTATTGCGGCGCGTGTCAGAGGCTGAGCCGGAGGCAGGGGCTCGTGAAAGAAATGGCAGGCAAGCAGACGTGCTGATTATCGAGGGCGCAGCGGGTGTTAATCTTTGGCAGGGGCTCAGAAGACTATACGGTACCGGTGAAACAGTCAGAAGGAGGAATTATGCTGAGACGGGATTTCATTGTCGGGGCAGGGGCGTTGACGGTGCTGGGTTCAAAGGGCAGCGCGCATACGCCAACGCTTCCGGTCTACGATATGCCCGAAGAGCTTTTGCCGCGCGAGGTGCGCATCCAGAACGACCTTACGCCATATGAGGTGCATGTGGATCCAGAGCAGTTCGCACTGTACTGGACGCTGCCTGAGGGCCGCGCGATCCGTTATGCGGTCGGGATTGGCCGGCCTGGCCTGTACGAGGCGGGCGAATTCTATGTCGGCGCGAAAAAGGTGTGGCCCAGTTGGAAGCCGACACCGGACATGATACAGCGCGAACCGCACCGCTATGCCAGGTTTGCCGATGGCATGCCCGGTGGTCTCGGTAATCCACTTGGCTCACGCGCGCTTTATCTGTTTCAGCCCGGGCGCGGGGATACGTTTCTGCGTATTCACGGCACCAATGAACCGGACACAATCGGACGGCGCGTGTCGAATGGTTGTGCAAGGCTGGTAAACGATCAGATGATCAACCTCTACGACAGGGTGCCGTTGGATACCCGGGTTGTGCTTCACCCCGTGGTGAACTTGCCAGCCTGAGGTTGCGCATAGGACTTGCCGGTTGTCGGATAGGCAGAGTTCGGTCCGAGATGCAGAGAGATGCGTCCCCAAACGTTCACTAACCGCACCACGGCCTTGGCAGGGGCGCGGTGTGGGAGCTCTAGAAGCCTGTCATGGAAAAGCAGGCGCTCGGGCCCGTCCTAAGAACTTGGGCGAATGTGTCTGGGATACTCTCGGATACAAAAATGGTGATGAGGCGGCATTGACGTTCCCATGCTGGAAGGCGGCAGTGCAAAGCCAAGGGAGACGCGGTTTGGAAGCAGTAGAGGCATACCGCCCTCCGCCAAACTGAGTGAATGTTCTGATTATTGAGATAATCAGAACATCAGTGAACCGTCCCTCGCGGTTCGCTTGTCTGAGAGGAAAGAGAAATGTTTTCAAGACGAGGGTTTCTGACAGCGGCGGGTGCCGCTGGCGTGTTGGCGGAATTGCCGGTCCGGGGGGATGCCCTGGTGCCGGACATGATGGAGTTGCGCGCCACCGTCAAAGCGGTGCAGCTACTGCCGTCAGACTACCCAAAAACTGAGATTTGGGGTTATTCAGGCGGCACGCCGGGACCGGAAATCCGGGTGCCCCAAGGCGGCCGGGTGCGACGGCGTTTTGTCAACGATCTGCCGCAGGCAAGCACGGTCCATTGGCACGGCATCCGCGCGGCGAATTCGATGGATGGGGTTGCTGGGCTTACCCAGGCACCGGTTCAGCCACGGGGCAGCTTCGACTATGATTTCACCGTTCGGGATGCAGGCACCTATTGGTATCACGCGCACAACCGGTCCGTCGAACAGGTGGCGCGCGGACTGCACGGCCCGCTCATTGTTGACGAAAAGGCACCTCCGGATATTGACCGGGATATCACACTGGTACTCGATGACTGGCTGCTGGAACCTGATGGCGGGCAGCTAAATCCAGACTTCGAGACGCGCCATGACCGGTCACATGCTGGCCGGTTGGGCAATTTCATTTCGACCAACGGACAGTCAGCCTGGACCCAATCGGTCAAGCGGCATGAGCGGCTCCGGCTTCGGCTGATCAATGCCTCCAACGCTAGGATCTTCATGCTGGCGCTGGTCAACTTCGAGGGCTGGGTGATGGCGCTGGACGGGATGCCGCTGCCAGCACCCAAGACCGTTTCGGGAGATTTGCTGCTCGGTCCCGGCCAGCGTGCTGATCTCCTTGTAGATGTCACAGCCGGAGACGGCGAAGAGGCGTTTCTCGCGCGGATCGAGGACAATCAAGGCTATGCCCAGGCTGCCTTCCCGGTGCGCGGCGTGTCCAGTAGCGCCCGGCGCGGTTCCCCGGCGCCGCTTCCGCCGAACCCGGCGATGGAGGTGACGGGGTTGGATGCTGCGAGGGAGCTGCGGCTTGACATGGCTGGCGGAGCAATGGGTTCGCTGCGCAGTGCTGTTCTTAACGGGCAGAACACCGGGTTCCGGCAAATGGTGGAGGCGAACCAGTTCTGGGCCTTCAACGGTACTGTTGGCATGACGCAGACTCCGCTGGCCACGGTGGCGCGGGGCGAGACTGTCCGGGTCACAGTGTCCAACGACACAGCATTCCCGCACGCTATGCATCTGCACGGGATGCATTTCCGCACCGTAAATGCCGATGGCTCGATGGGCCACCTGCGCGACACGCTTCTCAGCTTTGCCGGCGAAAGCCACGAGATTGCTTTTGTTGCCGATAATCCCGGCGATTGGGCATTCCACTGTCACATGCTTTCGCATGCGGCCTCTGGCATGATGACCTGGATCCGGGTGCAGGCATGACGCGGGCGGTCATCAGTGCGGCGGCGGTGCTGGCGGTCGCCGGAGTTGCAGCGGCGTGGGTTTTCCGGCCTTCTTTCCCGGTCGCGCCAATGGCTGATGCGGTGTCAGTTGCACAGGGAAAGGTGCTCTATGCGGAGTACTGTGCGTCTTGCCACGGGGCAAATCTTGAGGGCCAGCCGAATTGGCGCGGCCCAGGGGAGGATGGCCGCCTGCCGGCGCCTCCGCATGATGAGACGGGCCACACTTGGCACCATTCTGACCGAATGCTGTTCGAATATACCAAATTGGGGGGGCAGGCTGCGCTAGCAAACAGCGGAGTCGCCTTGGACAGCGGCATGCCAGGCTTTGGCAGCCAGCTGAGTGATGCGCAAATTCGCGGTATCCTGAATTTCATAAAATCAGCTTGGCCCGAGCGCGAGCAGCGGTACCAAGCAGAAAGAACAGAAGTAGAAGCCCAGCAAGAAGGAAGAAACCAATGATCCGTCCTAAACGTATTTTGCCGTTACTCTGTCTTACCTTTTTGCCTTTGCCCGGCTTGGCCAAAGAATTGACAGAGGCGGAGATCAAGCAACTGGTCTATGAGGCAATCCTGGAGCGGCCCGAAATCATCATGCAGGCGGTCGAAATGCTGCAGCTTGACCAGGACGCCGCCAAAGCTGAAGCTGCTCGGGTGGTTCTTGACAACAACCGTGCCACGCTGGAACGCGATCCCAACGCCCCGGTTCTGGGCAATCCCGAAGGGGATGTAACAGTTGTCGAGTTCTTCGACTACAACTGCCCCTATTGCCGCCGTGCGATGGCTCCGGTGCAGGGGCTGCTGAAAGATGATGACAATGTCCGGCTGGTCTACCGCGAGTGGCCCATCCTGGGCGAGGGTTCTGTCTTTGCTGCACGTGCCGCTCTGGCGTCGCGCAAACAAGGCAAGTACGAAGAATTCCATTGGGCGCTGATGGGAATGGAGGGCAGGGCCACAGAGGCTTCGGTCATCCGTATCGCACGTGAAACCGGGCTGGACGTGGAACAGCTGCGCCGGGACATGGACGCGCCGGAGGTGGAGGAGCATATTGCCACTTCTATGGCGCTGTCGCGCAAGTTGGGCTTCAACGGCACGCCCTCTTTCGTAATTGGCGAAAACTTGATTCCCGGTTTTGTTGAGCAACCGCAACTGCAAGAATTGGTAAAACAGGCACGCGAAGCTGCGGATTAATAACGATTGCTCTATTGCGGGCAACATCAATCAGGGCCGGTGCAATATTGCTTGGAAAACTCGCCTATTTTGTATCGAGCTGTCGCAAAGCGCTTTGCTACGACTGAGCGATACATTTGCCCATCCGGGCAAGGTGGATCGGCCAATCCTAAATGTCCTAGTCTGTGGAAGATGGCGGTACATCAAAAAACGCGCCAACGATTTCGACGAGGAAGGCACATGCTGCGCACAGGACGATTACCGGATTTCCGTCGCCGCCACAGGTCGGTGCTAGCGGTTATGGCCGTCGCTTTGTTGATGGTGCTTGTTCTTTGGAAGGCTGATGCTTTGCCGCCTGCAATGACGCGTGCAGACATTACAGCTTGGGTCGATGCGGCTGGCATCTTGGGGCCGCTGGTGATCGTAGGGCTGATGACTATGGCGATCGTTGCCAGCCCTTTGCCTTCAGCTCCTGTAGCGGTGGCAGCCGGGGCGGCCTACGGGCATTTGCTGGGCACCGGTCTCGTTGCACTGGGGGCCGAGTTGGGAGCGATCATCGCCTTTCTGATTGCCCGGCGATTGGGGCGCTCGGCTATCCAGCGCTATCTGGGCGCTAAGCTTGAGACAGGTCTCATGGGATCGCAGAATGCACTGATGCTGACGGTGTTTGGCAGCCGCCTTTTGCCCTTCGTCTCATTTGACTTGATCAGCTATGCAGCAGGGCTGACTGCATTGCGGTTCTGGCGCTTCGCACTCGCAACCGCGGCTGGCATTTTGCCAGCGAGCTTCATCCTGGCGCATCTTGGCAGTGAGCTGGCCGGGCCTGATGGACCTGGTGCCATCTGGGCAGTGCTGGGGCTAGGGCTGCTGACCGGAGCGCCTCTTCTTTGGGCAACCTGGAAGCGAGAGCAAGGCGGTTGAGGCAAATCAAGGCCTCCGGGCAAATAACATGTAGACTTGAGTAGTCATTTGGAGAAGCGGATCGTGGGAGTTGCAGGAGTAACGTACAGGAGAATTGGACTGCGGCGGCTTCGCTCGGCGCTTCACCTGACACTGGTCCTGCTGTTGTCTGCAATTCTGATGGCGTCTGCGGGGGCGGACCGAACGGTAGGTGCAGAGCATTCAGTATCTGGCTATAGCCATGTTCAGGCCTTAGCTGCGGATTATGGGCAGCAAGAGTCTATTCAGCACGATCGAAGCCTCTATAGCGTGCCTGCGTCTTTGGGTGACTGTGGACTGCATGCAATGTGTCACGCTTTGGCTCTACTCCCACTTGTCCTGATGCCTGAATGGAAGCCGGAAATGTCGGTTGCCGTATTCAATATCCGGCTGCTTGCGGACGGAATAGCCCTTTCACCGTCTCCTCACCCTCCGAATTTTTCTTGAACCAACCACCCGGTCCAGTTGAGCGTCCAGCCAAGCGGCCCGGTTCACATGCTGTGTGGTGTGTTCAGGAGTTCGAGAAGTGTTTGCCATACTCTATTTTGCGACTGCAGCTCTGCTAGTCTTTGCTGTGCTGCGGCTTGGATGCGGCCCTTGCGCAACGGGTCATGTTTCTGAGGTCGGCCCCGAAAACGTGATGGCGCCCCCGCGTATCCCTGTCGTCAAGCTGGGCTGGGCGCTGAGCATTTTCCTGGCCGTGACTTATATGCTGTGTGTCGGCTTCGATCTGATCTTTCCGCAGTATGCGATGTACCGCGCTTGGATCTCGCTGATGCCTGGCATGACGTGGCTCACAGCAACTTCCTTCCTGATCGGTCTAGCAGAAGCCTTTGCCTACGGTTGGTTCGTGGCACTCGTATTTGGGCCAATTTTCAACGTGATCGCCGCGCGTGGATGAGGTGCAACAGGTCACCTTGCTACCCTAAAGCGTTCGGAGCAATAGAAGAGGAGAAGCGCAATGAGCAAGTCGCAGCAACCGACCCTGCGCTTCCTCGGGGCCACCGGGACCGTCACTGGATCCCGCTACCTCGTTGAATGGCGCGGTCGCAGGATCCTGATCGATTGCGGACTGTTTCAAGGGTTCAAGCAGCTCCGCTTGCGCAATCGGAAGCCTTTTCCGGTCCGGCCTCGATCTATCGATACTGTTCTCCTGACACATGCACATCTCGATCATTCCGGCTATATCCCTGCGCTGGTTAAGGCAGGGTTCGCGGGCAAGGTCATTTGCACACAATCGACCAAGGAATTGTGCGGCTTGATCCTGCCCGACAGTGGACATCTGCAGGAGGAAGAGGCGTCCTTTGCCCGCCGAAAGAAGTTTTCGGTCCATGCCCGCCCGACCCCCCTTTACACGCAAAAGGATGCGCAGAAGGCGCTGAGCAAGCTGGAAACTGTACCATTCGACACGCCAGTCGATTTAGGCGACGGGATCACGGCCAACTTCATCCCGGCAGGGCATTTGCTTGGAGCGGCGCAAATACGATTATGCCTTGGTAGCACGGCATTGCATTTCAGCGGTGACCTCGGCCGTCAAAGCGACCCTCTGATGCGCTCTCCAACCCCGTTTGCGGGGGCGGACGTCCTCGTGTGTGAATCCACCTATGGCAACCGCCAGCATGAGCCTGTCGATGCCGAAGCGCAGCTCTCCCGTGTTATCCGCCGAGTTATCGGGCGGGGCGGAACAATCCTCATCCCGGCCTTTGCGGTAGGGCGGGCACAGGGGCTGATGTATCACATCGCGCGGCTTTGCAGACGCGGTGATATTCCCGAAGTGCCGGTCTTTCTAAACAGCCCGATGGCAACAAATGCCACCGAAATTTATCACCGCCATCACAAGGAGCATAAGGTCAGTTGGGCCGAATGCTCGGATATGTTTGAACTCGCCAAGCGTGTGCGTTCTGTTGAGGAATCCAAGCAGATCAACACCATGCCTTTCCCCAAAATCATCATTTCAGCCAGCGGCATGCTGACTGGAGGACGTATTTTGCATCACGTTCTTTCATATGGAGGGGATCGCCGTAACGCGATCCTGTTGTCGGGGTTTCAAGCCAGCGGAACGCGCGGTGCTGCGCTTGCCGCCGGAGCAGATCACTTGCGCATCTTTGGGCGTGACATCCCGATCGAGGCCGAGGTGATCTCTCTGGGCAGCTTGTCCGGCCATGCCGATGCCAACGAGCTGCTTGAATGGCTGGGCGCTGCGCCGGTCCCTCCCCGGATGACCTATGTAACTCACGGTGAGCCAGAAGCGGCCGACGCGCTGCGTTTTCGCATCAACCATGAACTGGGCTGGAAAGCGAGGGTGCCAGAGCACCTTGAAACAATCAGTTTGGAGACGCCGCGATGACGCGTGATAGACATTGCCTTCCGCTAGTACGGGCGGAAATAGACACTTACAGCCAGCCTGTCGTCTTCATGCATCTGGACTGCCATGTTTGCCGCGCCGAAGGATTTCGTGCGCTGACCCGGGTGCGGATCGACTGCGGCGGACGGTCGGTGATCGCATCGCTGAACGTTGTCACCGGGGCAGGATGGCTGGGTCCGGAAGCGGCAGCGCTATCCGACGCAGCTTGGGCTGCATTGCGGCCGAGGCTGGGTGATATGGGTCAGTTCTCCCACCCCGAACTGCCAGAGGCGGCTTCGCTAATCCGCGCCAAGGTCTATGGTGAGCGGCTGCACCAAGCGCAATTCGCCACGATCATAAAAGATGCGATGGCACACCGGCTGTCGGATTTGGATCTGGCTGCCTTCGTAACGGCTTGTGCAGGAGAGCATCTGAGTACCTGTGAAACCATCGCTTTGACCCGTGCCATGCAGGAGGCTGGCAGATCACTGGAATGGGGCGAAGGGCCTGTGCTGGACAAGCATTGCGTTGGCGGATTGCCCGGGAACCGCACCACACCGATCGTAGTGGCCATCGTCGCGGCAGCAGGGCTTGTGATCCCCAAGACATCCAGCCGTGCCATTACTTCGCCTTCAGGGACCGCTGACACAATGGAGGTAATGGCTCCGGTGGCGCTCGATACTGCTGCCATGAGCAAGGTTGTCGAAGCGCAGGGTGGCTGCATCGTTTGGGGCGGAGCCTTGGGGCTTAGCCCGGCCGACGACATTCTGATCCGCATTGAGCGGCCTCTCGACTTTGACAGCGACGGGCAATTGGTTGCCAGCATTCTCTCCAAAAAGGCGGCGGCCGGATCGGACCGTGTCGTGATCGACATCCCTGTGGGGCCCACCGCGAAAGTGCGTTCGGAAAATGCGGCCGAAGCCCTGTCGGCGCGGCTGCGCGCCACAGCCCGGGCGATTGGATTGGACCTGGCGATTCATGTCAGCGACGGCAGCCAGCCAGTAGGGTGCGGGATCGGTCCGGCACTCGAGGCAATGGATGTGCTGAAGGTGCTGCGCCGTACACCAGATGCGCCGGGCGATCTGAGAGAACGGGCGCTGGTACTGGCTGGGCTCCTGCTGGAAATGAGCGGAGAAACCGCAGGCGTTGAGCGGGCGAGGGTTTTGCTCGACAGCGGCGCGGCGGAGCATCGGTTCATGGCGATATGCGCGGCTCAGGGCGGGTTTGCCGAGCCGGCTAAAGCCCCCTACCGGATACCTTTTGTAGCCCCTTGCGATGGAGTGATCACAGCTATCGACAACCGCCTTATTGCCCGGGTGGCAAAACTGGCCGGGGCCCCGCAGCAGGCCCGCGCAGGGGTGTTGCTTATGGCGCGGCCCGGGACACTGGTCCAGCTCGGACAACCCCTGTTCGAAATCTGGGCTGAGACGCCGGGCGAATTGGCCTATGCCAGCGATTTTTCCAGCGCGCAGAAAGAGATTTTCCGCATTGAGGTGCCAAAATGAGACCCGTTCTGATCCCATTTCACAATATGCGTCCACTGGCAGATCAACTGGCGGCGCTGATCGGGGCAGAAGTGGCGCCAGTGGACTGGCACCGGTTTCCGGATGGCGAGAGCCGGATAACCCTGCATGGTGATCTCGAAGGCCGCGAGTCGGTGATCCTGTGTTCTTTGTGTGACCCGGACCGGCATGCGATGCCGCTGCGCTTTGCCGCTGATACGGCGCGCGAGATGGGCGCTGTACACGCCGGTCTAATTGCGCCCTATCTGGGGTACATGCGCCAGGACCGGAGGTTCCACTCTGGAGAGGCGGTTAGCGCCAGATTGTTCGCCCGTTTCCTCGAGGAAAGCTTTGACTGGCTTGTGACGGTGGATCCGCATCTGCATCGGATCCAGGCCCTTGATGAGTTGTTTGCCATTCCCGCTGGCCGGGTTTCTGCTGCGCCACTGCTGGCACAGTGGATCGCGGAGAGTGTTGAAAATCCGGTGCTGGTTGGCCCCGATAGCGAAAGCCGGCAATGGGTTGCGGAGGTCGCTTCGCTCGTTGGCTGTCCATACGAGGTTTTGCGCAAGGTGCGTTCCGGCGACCGCAGAGTTGAGGTTAGCAAATCCGGCCGCCAGTGGAGATGTTCCGGCACACCAGTTCTAGTCGATGATATTGCGTCCTCGGGGAGAACATTGGTGGGGGCAATCGAACGGCTGGCGGAAGCCGGAGCCAAGCCGCCTCTGTGTGCGGTAATCCATGCAGTCTTTGCCGGGCAAGCTCACGCCGAGATTCTGGCCGCCGGGGCAAGCCAAGTCGTGACCACCGATACGATTCCTCATGAAAGCAATGCTATCGGCATCGCCCCGCTTCTAGCCGAGGCGGCAAATCATACGCTGGCTGCGTTGACCTTACAGTGACTTGAAAACTCACGATGGCGGCATTCCCCAACCGGAAGGGCAATAACATGAACGAACTTCCCAACAATAAAAGCTCCAGTGTAGCAGACGAAGACAAATTTGTTTGTCCGATGCACCCGCACATTCGGAGCGCTGAAGCTGAAAACTGCCCGATTTGCGGCATGCACCTTGTCCCAGAAGCTGGCAAGGAAACGGCCGGTCATGCTCACCACCATGGGCACGCAGCTTTCGGGCATGGAAAAACTGCTCTGAGTGGAGGTTATGACAAGGTTCCCATTGGCTGGGAAGGCCCTGTGTATACTTGCCCAATGCACCCGGAAGTTCGGCAAACCGAACCGGGCGCGTGCCCTCTTTGCGGGATGGGGCTGGAGCGAGAAGCAGGTTCTGTTGCGGAGGAGGGGCCAAACCCAGAACTCACCGATTTCACCCGGCGGCTCTGGGCCGGTGCGATACTAACAGTTCCATTGTTGGTTCTTACCATGGGGCCCTATGCCGGCCTGGCAGGTGTCCGGGATATTTTCGGGGAACGTAACACACTCTGGATTGAACTGCTTCTTGGCTCGCCGGTTGTCTGGTGGAGCGGCTGGCCGTTTCTTGTTCGCGGCTGGAACTCGTTCCGCACCATGAACCTCAATATGTTCAGCTTGATCAGCATGGGAGTGGCGGCGGCCTGGCTATTCAGCGTTGCGGCAGTACTTGCACCGGGCATGTTCCCTGACGGCTTCCGTGACGCCGAAGGGCATGTCGGCGTCTATTTTGAGGCTGCGGCAGTGATTGTCACGCTTGTTCTGTTGGGGCAGGTGATGGAATTGCGGGCCCGGGAAGGGACCGGGCGGGCGATCCGTGCCCTGCTGGATATGGCGCCCAAGACCGCACGGGTGATCCGCATCGGTGGACAGGAAGAAGAGATCCCCCTAGATGAGGTGCAGGTGGGAGACCGGCTGAGGGTAAGGCCGGGAGACAAGGTGCCGGTGGACGGCACGGTGTTGGAGGGACGCTCCTCGGTCGACGAAAGCATGATTTCCGGAGAGCCTGTCCCGGTCGAGAAGGTCGAGGGTTCCAGTGTTACAGGTGCGACGATCAATGGCACCGGGTCATTGGTGATTGAAGCCACGAGAGTCGGGGCCGACACGATGTTGTCCCAGATCGTCGATATGGTGGCTAAGGCGCAGAAAAGCCGCGCACCAATCCAGAAGTATGCCGACAAGGTGGCAGGCTGGTTTGTGCCGGCCGTGATTGCTGTTGCGGTTCTGGCTTTTGCCGGATGGGCGATCTGGGGTCCGGCTCCTGCGCTGAGCTATGGCCTGGTCGCGGCGGTCGCCGTATTGATCATCGCCTGTCCCTGCGCGCTTGGCTTGGCGACGCCGATGTCGATCATGACCGCGACCGGCCGGGGTGCGCAGGCCGGTGTGCTCATCAAGAACGCCGAGGCGCTTGAGCGGTTCGAAAAGGTGGACACGCTGATTGTCGACAAGACAGGCACCCTGACCGAGGGCAAGCCGCGGCTGATCGCGGTTGTGCCCGAGCCGGGCCATGACGAAGCAGAAGTGCTCCGGCTGGCGGCGACGTTGGAGAAAGGCTCGGAGCACCCTTTGGCCGAGGCCATCGTGACCGGAGCGCTGGAACGGGGCATCAAACTCGGTGAGGCCACGGAATTTGATGCAGTCACCGGGAAGGGGGTGAAGGGGCGTGTGGACGGCCATGCGGTGGCGCTTGGCAACCTCCGCCTGATAGCGGACCTGGGGCTGGAGGCTGCCGGTCTTGCTTCTACGGCCGATGCCCGTCGGGATCAGGGTGAAACCGTAATGTTCGTGGTACTGAATGGCGCCGTGGCCGGCCTGGTGGCCGTTGCCGATCCGGTGAAGGAAGCGACCCCTTCCGCGCTGAAGGCGCTACATGATCTGGGCTTCCGCATCATCATGGCCACCGGCGACAATGAGCGCACGGCCCGCGCCGTTGCCGGGAAGCTGGGTATCGACGAGATCCGCGCGGATGTGCTGCCGCAGGACAAAGCCCGAATTATCCGCGAGTTGCAGGAACAGGGGCGCAGCGTCGCCATGGCCGGGGACGGCGTGAATGACGCGCCCGCGCTGGCACAGGCGGATGTCGGTATCGCCATGGGCACCGGCGCCGACGTGGCCATCGAAAGTGCGGGTTTCACTCTGGTCAAGGGCAACCTGGATGGCATCGTGCGTGCCCGGCGCCTGGCGCGCGCGACCATGCGCAACATCCGGCAGAACCTGTTCTTTGCGTTGATCTACAATGCCTCCGGGGTGCCGGTCGCGGCGGGAGTACTGTTTCCGTTCTTCGGCATTCTGATCAGTCCGATGTTTGCCGCTTTTGCAATGAGCGCGTCATCTGTTTCCGTGGTGCTCAATTCCCTGCGCCTACGCGGGGTAAAGATATGACCGGGCAAACTTTCCTTTTCCTCGCCTCTCTGTCCGGTGTTGCAAGCGCAGTCAGGCGTGGTCGCCGCGTTCAGAGCCAGACGGCTGCAGGCCGCTGTTTCGACACTAGGCGAGTGAACAACCGGGGCCGGGCCGTGAGCGGAGAGCGTGATGGTGCAGGAGGTCGGGGAGGCCCGCGCCGGATCGCAGACGCAACAGCAAACAGCAAAGAAACCAGGCAATTAGTTCATAGGAGTCCGCGATGAGCGAGGAAAGTGAAGGACATGCCCAGGCCGCGGACTACAGGTCCGGCTCGATTTCTCTGACCGGGGCTGTCGCCATGGGCACCGGCGTGATGATCGGGGCCGGTATCTTTGCGTTGACGGGACAGATTGCGGGGTTGGCCGGGTCCTGGTTCCCTCTGTCGTTCGCCGCAGGTGCGCTGGTCACGATGTTCAGCGCCTACAGCTATATTGCGATGTCCAACGCCTGGCCCTCCGCCGGCGGAATCGCGATGATCCTGACCAAGGCATATGGTCCGGGTACGGTGGCGGCTGCGGCCTCGGTTCTCATGGCGCTGTCGATGGTGATCAACGAAAGCCTGGTGGCGCGCACCTTTGCGACTTACGCGCTTCGGCCTTTCGGTATCGATGGCGGACCGTTGGTGCCGTTGATCGGCGTGGCGCTGATCATCTTCGCGTATATGGTCAATGTTTCCGGAAACCGTTCTGTCGGGCGCTGGTCAATCGTGATGTCCGCCATAAAGATCGCAGGGATCGCGTTGTTCGGCATTGCGGCACTCTGGGCCAGCGGCGGTGAATGGCAATCAGGGAACGGCGGTGCAGAAACCAGCGGACTGGGCTTCGCAGCCTCGGTGGCCCTGTCCATCCTGGCGTTCAAGGGTTTCACCACGATAACCAACAGCGGTGCTGAAATCACCGATCCGCACCGCAATGTCGGCAGGACCATCCTGATCTCAATCGCCATTTGTACCGCAGTGTATCTGCTGGTGGCTTTGGCTGTCGGCGCCAGCCTCAGCACAGAGGAGATCCGCGCAGCGCAGGATTACGCCCTTGCCGAGGCCGCGGGCCCGGTGCTCGGGCAGGTTGGATTCTACCTGACCGTGGCACTGGCTATGGTGGCAACTGCGTCGGGGCTGATAGCCAGCATCTTCGCCGTTTCCCGCATGCTCACCATGCTGACCGACATGGAGATGATCCCGCACAGCCATTTCGGCATGTCCGGCTCCATCCGGTCGCACATGCTGATTTATACCGTGTTTGTTGCCGGTGCATTGACCGTGCTGTTTGACCTTGGGCGCATCGCCTCGCTGGGGGCGTTCTTCTATCTGGTCATGGATATGGCAGTGCATTGGGGCGTCTGGCGGAACTTGCGGCGCAAGATCGAAGTGCGCGGCTGGATCCTGCTGACAGCATTGGCTCTCGACGCGGCGGTTCTGGCGGCATTTTCAGTGATCAAGTGGCAGTCGGATCCAATGATTGTGCTGATTGCTCTAGCCGTGATCATCGCGGTGCTGCTGGCTGAGCGGCTGTTTCTTGCCCGGGAAGGGCAACGGGACAACACGTCTGGCGTACACAGCCAGCACCGGCAGCCAACTGAATAGGTAGATGAAAGGAGACTGCAATGAGTAGAGAAACCGGACAGGATAGCATCGTTCGAAACACCCGGAAGCCATCCATCTGGCGCAAATGGGGGCCATTGGCTGGGTCACTTGCCCTTGGCGCAATTGTAATGGGATGGGAATACCGTGAATTCGTATTGCCGCTTATATTGTCGCCGGCCTCACTTTTAGTTGCCTGCCTGGTAATGCATTTCTTGATGCACCGGGGGCACCGTGGCCACGTTGGGACACACAGCTCCGGAAGGCGCGAAAAGGAAGAAGAGGGCACAGTTGGGCCCGGCGATACATCCTAATGGCCATCTCGGGGCGCTGTATCGGGGCAATTTTTTGAAGCGCTCCTTTGCTTCCGGGCCAACGGGGGCGGTGTGCCGGACTGTCTTGAGCTTCCGCCTGGGATGGAAGGGCGGCTGGATGGGTGCCGTCTCACGGCATCTTGTAGGTAAGCGGAAGTTCTTTCGAAAATTGCCATACCCAAACCAAGGATGAGCACGATGCGTCACCAAGGCGAAGCCAATCGAAGCACAAAAGGGACTGGAGAGGGGGGCACTATGGCAGTTGGACACGGCCGCTGAGGATCGCCCGGCTGTCACTCAAAGGGAAGGGAGATTGACAATGGTACAGGACAATGACCATCCGGAACATTCCGGCCCTGGCACCCGGCGCGACATCCTCTACTATGCTACAGGAGGTACCGCAGCCGTGGCCGCTGGAGCCGCCATTTGGCCACTGATCGACAGCATGAACCCGAGTGCCGATGTCTCGGCGCTTTCGGTTGTGCAGGTCGATCTTGAGGGTGTCGAGCCTGGCAGCCGGATCACGTTGAAATGGAAAGGCAAACCCGTTTTCATCGATCACCGGACCGAAGCCCGGATTGCTCAGGCCCGCGCGGATGATGCAGAAACGCTGATAGATCCGGAACTGGACGCCGATCGGGTTCAGAAGCCCGAGTGGCTGATAGTGGTTGGCGTGTGTACCCACTTGGGCTGTATCCCGTTAGGCCAGGGAGGTGGCGATCCGACTGGCGGATACGGGGGATGGTTTTGCCCCTGTCACGGCTCGCACTATGATACTTCCGGCCGTATCCGAAAGGGCCCGGCTCCGCGCAACCTGGATGTGCCGACCTACGAATTTGTTACCGACACGCTGGTGAAGATCGGCTGATGCCGCGGAATTCTGCTGTGGTGCCTTTGCCTGCTGCGCGAAGGGCAACGGAACTGTCGAAGGACTGATGGCTGCCCGGAAGCCGCTGGCGAAACCATGGCTTGCCCGGCAGCGGGAACGCGGGAAAAAGGTGTCCCGAGCCAGAAACAAGGGTGCCGCCATTAGCGGCACCCTTGAACAGTGTCAGCAAACTTCGGACGCGTAGCCTTCCTCTTTGAGCGCTGCCTGGATGCTCTCACGAGCAGCTTTGCTTTCGATCCGGACTTTCCGCGCCTCCATATCAAACTCCAGCGTCGCGCTGCTGTCCAGGTTGGTGACTGCCTTCTCAATTGCCGATTTGCAATGGCCGCAGCTCATGTCGTTGACCTTAAATGTGATCATGCTTGGTTCTCCTTGGTTCCATGCCTGGTGTTACCGGGTTACCGCACGGGAAGGTCAAGCGGGCAATGCACTGTCAATCGCCTGATGAAACTATTTTCAAGCAGGAAAGGGGAATGACCCTTGACCTTCCAGTAACTGGAAGTCCCATGTTGCTGCAAACAACCAGCTTTGGTGATGAAATGACACAGAACGAAACAGTCCGGTTCCAAGTTGAAGGCATGAGCTGCGCATCCTGCGTGGGACGCGTGGAACGCGCGCTGCAGGCCTTGCCCGAAGTCACTGGTGCCACGGTCAATCTCGCGAACGAGACTGCGCAGGTCAGCCACGACGGGTCGCTCTCTGCCGCTGGCCTGGCTGCAGTGCTGAAGGAGGCCGGATATCCCGCCGTGACCGATGAAGCCACACTGGAAGTCCAAAACATGACCTGCGCCTCCTGTGTCGGCCGCGTGGAACGGGCACTGAAGGAGGGAGCGGGGGTTTTGGACGCCGCCGTCAACCTGGCCACTGAAACCGCGACGGTGCGGTTTGCAGCAGGCGCCACGACACCTGCCGAACTTGCAGCGCTGGCTACGGCAGCTGGGTATCCCGCGCAGCCGAAATCAAGTGTGCAGAACAACGCAGAAAAGCGCAAAGCTGAGGAAACCCGGCAACTGGCCCGGCGGACGCTCTTTGCGGCCGTTCTTGCCCTGCCGGTGTTCCTGATCGAGATGGGCAGCCATGTGATTCCAGGCATGCATGAATTCGTAGCGGGCGCAATCGGAATGCAGACCAGCTATTTCCTGCAATTCCTGTTGACCACAATCGTCCTGTTCGGGCCGGGCCTGCAATTCTACACCAAGGGCTTTCCGGCCCTCCTCAAAGGCGCGCCTGACATGAATTCGCTGGTGGCGCTGGGCACATCGGCGGCCTACGGGTTCTCGCTGGTGTCGACTTTCGCGCCCTCATGGCTGCCTTCGGGGACGGCCAATGTCTATTACGAGGCCGCCGCAGTGATCGTCGTGCTGATCCTGCTGGGTCGGCTGCTGGAAGCCCGGGCCAAGGGCCGCACGGGCGAGGCGATCCGTAAACTTGTCGGGCTGCAGGCGAAAACCGCACGGGTTGAGCGTGGCGGCGAAATTGAGGAGCGCGCGGTCGAAGACATTGCTGTGGGCGATATCATCCACGTGCGACCGGGCGAAAAGATCGCGGTCGATGGGGTGGTTTTGAGCGGCTCCTCCTATGTCGATGAAAGCATGATCACAGGTGAGCCCATTCCAGTGCAGAAAACCGAAGGCTCCGAGCTCGTAGGTGCCACTGTGAACGGGACCGGCGCTTTGACCTTCCAGGCGGCGAAGGTGGGCAGTGATACGATGCTGGCTCAGATTATTCGGATGGTCGAGCAGGCGCAGGGCGCGAAGCTTCCGATCCAGGGGCTGGTGGACCGGATTACCACCTGGTTCGTGCCCGCCGTAATAGCGGTTGCGACATTGACCGTCGCTGTCTGGTTTCTGTTTGGCCCCGAGCCCGCGCTCAGCCTCGCTTTGGTCGCAGGGGTGGCGGTACTGATTATCGCCTGCCCCTGTGCAATGGGCCTTGCGACACCGACCTCAATCATGGTTGGAACCGGCCGTGCCGCCGAAATGGGCGTGCTGTTCCGCAAGGGAGATGCGCTGCAGCTGCTGCAGGAAAGCACGGTGGTTGCGCTCGACAAGACCGGCACGCTTACCGCTGGCCGGCCGGAATTGACTGACCTGATCCTGGCCGGGGGCCAGACCGAAGATGAGGTGCTGCGGCTGGTCGCCGCCGTGGAACAAAGTTCGGAGCATCCAATTGCCAAGGCTATCGTTGCAGCAGCGGAAGCGCGGGAGATCAAGCTGCCGGACGCCGACAGCTTTGACTCGATCACCGGCTTTGGCGTCCAGGCATCGGTTGGAGGCCGTCAGGTGCTGATCGGCGCGGACCGGTTTATGGAACGCGAAGGCGTGGATCTTGGTGCGCTGGCCGGGAAAAGCGGTTCGCTGGCCAGCAAGGGCAAGACACCGCTTTACGCTGCTGTTGACGGACAGATTGCCGCGGTGATTGCCGTGGCCGATCCGGTCAAGCCGACAACGCCTGGTGCCATTGAGGTGCTGCACAGGATGGGCCTCAAGGTTGCTATGATCACCGGCGACAACGCCGTGACGGCCCAAGCGATCGCCGACGATCTCGGGATTGACCATGTGGTTGCCGAAGTGCTGCCAGAAGGCAAAGTTGCTGCGCTCAACAACCTGCGTGCGGATGGCGGCAAGCTGGCCTTTGTCGGGGACGGTATCAATGATGCACCGGCCCTTGCTGCTGCGGACGTAGGTATCGCTATCGGCACTGGAACCGATGTGGCTATTGAGACCGCCGATGTCGTGTTGATGTCCGGTGACCTCAATGGAGTTGTCAACGCCTTTGCGGTCAGCCAGGGCACCATGCGCAACATCCGGGAAAACCTGTTCTGGGCGTTCGGCTACAATACGCTGCTGATCCCGGTCGCGGCGGGGGTGCTATACCCTTTCGGCGGGCCGTTGTTGTCACCGGTGCTAGCAGCAGGCGCTATGGCGCTGTCCAGCGTATTTGTTCTGACCAATGCGTTGCGCCTGCGCTGGATTAAGCCAGCGGCAGGAAAGCACCATGTGGAAATCAGAGGACCGAAAGCCGCATTGCAGTCCGCGCCAGCTGAATAAGGCCGACCGAAGGGAGAAACAGCATGAATATCGGGGATGTTGCAGAACGGTCAGGTGTGCCGGCCAAAACCATCCGATATTATGAGGATATCGGATTAGTCAAACCCACGCGCGGTCGCAATGGATATCGCGAATTCGAAGAGAGAGAACTGCACCGTCTTGAATTTATCGGTCGGGCCCGATCACTTGGGTTCACGATTGAGGACTGCCGTGACCTACTGGCGCTTTATGATGACGAGTCCCGCACCAGCGCCGAAGTAAAACGCGTTGCGGAACAAAATCTGCAAGAGATCGACGCAAAAATATCAGGTCTGAAAGCCATGCGAGACACGCTCAGGTACCTTGTTGAGCAATGCTCTGGCGACCATCGGCCCGATTGCCCGATCCTGAAAACGCTCAGCAACGGCCCCGCTCACAACTTATGAACAAAATCAAATGGCGTCCCGCGCTAAAACGCGGGCACTAGTGATGGGCCCACAGGACCGCAAGGGTTATAAAGCCTGTCATGCGCCAGACTACTGCCTACCGGTCTTAGGCCTGTGATCAGTGCGGAAATTACTTCAGTCATGCAGCAGCAATCAAGCCAACTTAGGGTACACCCGGCATTAGTCCTCGAAATGCATGTCAAATTTGCTGCGCAGCTCACTCCAGCTAAATTTTCTGTAGAGTAGTGATCGAAGCCGGCCTTGTCTCCAGCCGCTGGCAGACAGGGCTTACCACCTTGAAGCTAGCTTGAAAGCAAGCCGGTTAGGCCACATTTTGCATGATCTTATGTGTGTGTCGTCGAGGCATGCACAGTCTCCGAAAGCTGACAGATTTCTGCGGTATGATTCGCGCCTTTCACTCAACTTTTGGTTCTCAAGTGTTTCCGGTTTCGGCCACCCCTCCCGCGCGGGAAGGTTTGCTGGAAGCAATGCATGCATTGGCGGAATGTTGCGCAAAATCCAGAATTTCCTTAGGGGCACGCAAATTTGTGCGCTGCATGCATCATTGCCGTCTTGACGCGGGCCGGTCCTGTCAGGAGAAATACCGGAATGGCGTTTCTGGCACATATCTTCCGGCTGATCAGGGTGGCTGCTGCATTTGCAGTGATCCTTTCGCTGGGATTTGCGCTTCCGTCCGCCGCGCATTCCCTCGCTGGCCATCACGGTAGTGCGGTAGTTTCTCATAGTGGGGGCAGCCACGCCGATGCGGCCATCTCAGGCGCGGCATACGACGCTTCCCATACCAGCGCACACGATGGACCGGTCGCTCCCTGGAACGCTGCTGATACCGGAAACTGCTGCGCAGGCGCCTGTATGGCCGTTGCGGTGATTTCTCTGCAGCCGGATTCAACCTTTGTTCAGCAGCCTATCCGCTGGGTAATGGCTTCCGCCCAGCTTCCCTCACAGGACCAGGTCAAGGTCTTGCGTCCTCCAAGAACCTGAGATCCTGAACCGCCACAGCGGTCATTGAATCTGTTCTGTGCTCTAGCACAGAATTTCTACAGATTTTTCTCAGGAAAACCACATGAAGTCTCTTTTTCTGGCCGGGGCGGGCGCCCTGCTGCTGGGGGCGTGCGCCAGGACACCGGCGGCACTGCCCGATACCGCAGCCTTGCAAACTGCCGCCGCACCTTCCGGTCCATACCGTTCCTTAAAGTACCAGTCTCCCCTCAAGGGGTTTGAAAACTACGAGCCTAGCGGCCCCGCCTCCTGGCGTGGTGTCAACGAGCAGCAGCAGGAGAACCACTGATGACGGCAAAAACTTGGCGCGTCCTTCTGGCGCCGCCCCTGGTGCTGGCCGCCTGCTCGGCTGCGGTGCCGGAGAAATACACCAGCCCGCAGGCCGGGTTTCAGGAAGTCGCCCGCCAGACCTCTGCCGCCATTGGCAAGCGCACGGCCTTCGCCCAGACACAGGCCCAGAATGAGGCGCTGGCCAAAGAGGTCCGGCAGCTGGTGCAGGGCAAGACGATCTCTGCCGATACCGCGGTGCAGGCTGCGCTCTTGAACAACAAGGGGCTGCAGGCGTCTTACGCTGCGGTTGGCCTTTCAGCAGCAGAGGCCTGGCAGCAGATGACACCGGAAAACCCGGTGGTTTCGATCGGCCTGATGGGGATCGGCGCACCGGAGCTGGGCCTGTACCGGGCGCTGGAATCCACCATCGCTGTGAACCTGCTGGACGTGAAGACCCGCAAGCAGCGCATCGCCGTGGCTGAGGCGCAGTTTCAGCAGGCCCAGCTGAACGCGGTGAACGATACTCTGGCGCTGGCGGGGCAGACCCGGCAGGCTTGGATCAATGCGGTGGCCGCCTTTGAGCGGCTGAGCTATCTGCGCCAGGCCAGCGGAACAGCGGCAGCGGGGGCGGAGCTGGCCAGCCAGCTGGGCAAGACAGGTGCGCTGAACAAGGCGGGACAGGCGCGGGAGTTTGCCTTTAATGCAGAGCTTGCGGGGCAAGTAGCCCGCGCCCGGCTGGAGGCAAAGCTCGCCAAGGAGGAGCTGACCCGGCTGATGGGCCTGTGGGGCAGCGATGCCAATTACTATGTGCCGGATGCGCTGCCGCCGCTGCCAAAGTCCCTGCCGCGGGTTTCGTCGATCGAGACGGCGGCATTGCGGAACCGGGTTGACCTGAAAGTCGCCAAGCTCGGGCTGGAAGCGCAGGCCCGCGCTTTTGGCCTGACCGACCGGACCCGGCTTGTCACCGACCTGGAGCTGATTGCCGGTGCCGAGGCAGAGCGCGAGCGCGAGGACGGGGAAACCCACACCGAAACCCTGCCGCAACTGGAGCTGGAGTTCGCAATTCCAGTATTCGACACCGGCAAGGCGCGGATGCGCAAGGCTGAACTCTCCTACATGCAGGCGGCCAATACGTTGGCGGAACGGGCGGTGAATGTCCGCTCGGAGGCCCGCAGTGCTGAGCTAGCATATCACTCCTCCTATGAGATCGCGCGCCACTACCGGGACGTGCTGGTGCCCCTGCGCAAGTCGATCGAGGAAGAAGGGCTTCTCAGCTATAATGGCATGATCACCAATACCTTCGAACTGCTGACCGATGTGCGTGAAAAACTGGCAAGCTCGCTGGAAGCGGCCAACGCCAAGCGCGACTTCTGGCTGGCTCAGGCAAATGTCAGCGCCGCGATTTACGGCGGCGGTTCCGGCTCAGCCCCGCAGGGCGGAAGCGTGGAAATCGCCGCGGGCGGCGGCGCAGGCCATTGAAAGGATCACATGACATGATGAACAGACGTCAACTGCTTGGGGCCGGCGCCGCGGGTGCTGCGCTGGTGTCCAGCCAGGCCTGGGGCAAGACCGTGAACATGGGCCTGCCCGAAGCCGCCAGCATGGACAGCGCGGCAACCCAGCCGCCGCTGTCGCCCTCCACCGGGCCGGACTACAACCCCGTGGTCACCCTGAACGGCTGGACGCTGCCGTTCCGGATGAACAACGGGGTGAAGGAATTCCACTTGGTCGCCGAACCGGTCGAGCGGGAGCTGGCCGACGGCATGATCGCGCATCTGTGGGGCTATAACGGCCAGTCCACCGGCCCCACCATCGAGGCGGTGGAGGGCGACCGGGTGCGGATCTTCGTGACCAACAAGCTGCCCGAACATACCTCGGTGCATTGGCACGGGATGATCCTGCCCTCGGGCATGGACGGGGTCGGCGGCCTCAGCCACCCAGGCATCCCGCCGGGCAAGACCTTTGTCTACGAGTTCGACCTGATCAAATCCGGCACCTTCATGTACCACCCGCACGCGGATGAGATGGTGCAGATGGCGATGGGGATGATGGGCATGTTCATCGTGCATCCCAAGGACCCGGATTTCATGCGGGTGGACCGGGACTTCCTGATCATGCTCAACGCCTTCGACATCGACCCAGGCTCCTATGTGCCGCGGGTGATGGAGATGACGGACTTCAACCTGTGGTGCTGGAATAGCCGGATCTTCCCGGACATCGACCCGCTGGTTGTGAACCAGGGCGACCGGGTACGGGTCAGGACCGGCAACCTGACCATGACCAACCACCCGATCCACATGCATGGTTATGATTTCGAAGTCACCTGCACTGATGGCGGCTGGGTGCCCGAAAGCGCACGCTGGCCGGAGGTGTCGATCGACATTCCCGTCGGCGCCATGCGCGCCTATGAGTTCGACGCGGTGCATCCGGGCGACTGGGCGATCCACTGCCACAAGTCGCACCACACGATGAACGCGATGGGCCATGACGTCCCGACCTTCATCGGCACCGACAAGCGCAAGCTGACGGGCCAGATCCGCAATCTGCAGCCCGAATACATGCCGATGGGCACCGCCGGCATGGCCGACATGGGCGAGATGTCGATGCCGCTGCCCGACAATACCGTGCCGATGATGGCTGGCTGGGGCCCGTACGGGCCGCTGGAGATGGGCGGCATGTTCTCGGTCGTGAAGGTGCGCGAAGGCATCGATGCAAACGACTACAGCGACCCCGGCTGGTACGAGAACCCGCCCGGCACCCAGGCCTATGAGTGGACCGGCGAACTGCCGGACTTTGCCCGCGCCGAAGACGCGCAGACCCGCATTACCCCAAAACCAACCGCCAAAGGCTGAACGGCCTCAGGCACCCACCCAAACCTCACGAGGAGACAGACATGAACAAGATCCTTTCCGCAGCCCTGATTGGAGCTCTATCCGCTGCGCCGGCCCTTGCTGGCGGCACCCACGGCGGCGGCCATGGCGGCATGGAAGTGGGCAAGCCCGGCGATGCCGCCCATGCGGACCGGGAAGTCGCCGTGACCATGAAGGAAACCGATGACGGCGAGATGCTGTTTGAGCCGTCGAGCTTTTCCTTTGCCAAGGGCGAGACGGTGAAATTCGTGATCACCAACGCCGGCGAGCTGGAGCATGAGTTCGTGCTGGACACGGCAGAGCGCAATGTCCACCACAAGGAGCTGATGGCCAAGATGGAGATGGAGCATGACGACCCGAACTCGGTGCGTCTGGACCCGGGCGCCAGCGGCGAAGTGGTCTGGACCTTCTCCAACGCCGGCACCTTCGAGTTCGCCTGCCTGATCCCCGGCCACTACGAATCCGGCATGCACGGCCCGGTTGCCGTGCTCGAAGGCAGCGGCGGCACCTTCACCGCGGGAACGGTCAAGAAGGTCGATCCCAAGTCCGGCAAGGTCACCATCATCCATGAGGAGCTTGTGGATCTGGACATGCCGGCGATGACCATGGTGTTCCGGGTCGCCGATGACACGATGCTGGAGCAGCTGAAAGCCGGCGACGCCATCGAATTCGTCGCCGAACGGGTCAAAGGCAAACTGACCCTGACCGCCCTGAAATAACCGGTGGCGGAGGCCGCCCGCCGGCCTCCGCCTTTTTCAAACCCCAGCGGTCCCAGCCAGCGCCCAGGAGCAGAAAAACACTTACTTTTCGGCGCCGCTGGTGAACATCAGACAACAGGCAATCATTCCCGCGATGCTGGATCTGCATTCTCTCACACACGACGCCGCGGGCGCTTTCGGGTTCTGGTATGATGATACCGCGCCCGGATGGCTGCACCCGGTGATGCATCTGGTTCTGGTGCTGGCGCCCGCGCTGCTTGTGCTGACCCTGGCAGGTCAGGCCGCCTGGCTGCTGCGCCAGCGTTTTCTGCGGCGGGCGGCACCGTTTACGCCACCCCAGTTACCGGCAGGCGGTCTGGAGCCGGGACTGCCACGCCATATCCTGCGCACGACCGGTAAGCAGCAGACGGTCCTAGTTCTGCTCAGCCTCAGCGCGATGCCGATCCTTTACCTGACCCTGGAATTGCCAAAGCAGATCGTGAACCGGGTCTTCGAAAGCGGAGACGCCGCGATTCCGGTCCTGAGCTTCGAGGTCTCGCAGGTCTCGCTGCTGTTTCTGCTCTGCGGCGGCTATCTGGTCGCGATTTCGCTCAACGGGCTCAACAAATACTGGCTGAACATCCGCAAGGGCCGGGTGGCTGAAAGCTTCGTGCGCCGGCTGCGGCTTGCTGTCTACCGCCAGTGGAGGCAGGATCAGCCCGCGCAGCGCCAGCCTGCCATCATGCCGGTTCTTGGACCCGAGGTTGAACCTGTCGGCGGCTTTGCCTCTGAACTGCTGACCGTCCCGCTGCTGCAGGGCGGGACGCTGGCGACGATCCTTCTGTTCATGTTTGTGCAGGACCCGATCCTTGCGGCGGCCGCCCTGACGGTGCTTCCGCTGCAGCTGATCATCGTGCCGCAGCTGCAGCGGCGGGTGAATGCGGTGTCCCGCAAACGGATCCGCGAGATGCGCCTGCTGGGTGAGAATCTGGACCGGGACATGCGGGCTTCGGGGCAGGGCGCGCTGCCGGTTGCGCGCAGTTTCCGGCAGCTGCAGGACCTGCGGCTGCAAATCCACCGGCTGAAGTTCCTGGCCAAGGCGATCAACAACTTCCTGACCGCCCTGACCCCGTTCCTGTTCTACTCCTTGGGCGGCTATTTCGTGCTGCAGGAGCGGGTTTCGCTGGGCGCGCTTGTGGCGATGCTGTCGGCACACAAGGAGTTTTCTTCGCCGCTAAAGGATCTTTTCCGTTTCTATCAGCAAAGCGAGGATGTGCGGATCCGCTACCAAGAGATCCGCGCCTTCGCATCCGGCTCCCGCGGGGAGCCCGGACCGGCGGAGGCCAGCCAGCATCAGTATGGCCCGAACCCGGCTCACGGCAATTCATTCACCTATGAAAGAAAGAGACCCTCATGAATAAGATTCTCGCCATCCTCGCGGCCGCAGCCGTGGCAGCGGCGGCGGCCTATTTCGTCTACAGCAGCGCCGGCGGCAACGATGCAACTGCGCAGCGCGCCGTTCCGGAGCCCGGCGCCCCGCTCGCCGAGGTTCAGCTGCCGCCGGACCTGAGTGAGGCCGCAAAGATCGGCAAGCGCGCCTTTGACGCGGTCTGCGCCGACTGCCACGGTGACAATGCCGCGGGCCGCAACGGCATGGGGCCGCCGCTGGTCCACAAGATCTATGAACCTTCGCACCATGGCGACGCCGCCTTCTTGCTCGCAGTCCGCAACGGCGTGCGCGCGCATCACTGGGATTTCGGAAGCATGCCTGCTCAGCAGGGGCTGACCGATGGCGACGTCAAAGGCATCACCCAGTACGTGCGGGAGCTGCAGCGTGCCAACGGCATAAATTAATTCGCCGGATGGCCAGGTCAGAGGCAATGTGGATGTGGGATCAAGGTGCGGCCTCCCCGGCCAGCCGGTCAAGTTGTTTAAGCACCGCAAACTGCGCAAGAGCGGCGGTGATGGCCGCCGCAAAAACCGCGGGCGTGGCGATCAGGCTGGCGAGGATGGCGCCCAGCAGGGGTGAGAGGGCGGCAGGTGCAGCGAAGGTGTTGAACCACGCTGAATAGGCGGGACGCCGGTCATCGGGCGAGATTTCCATGAGAAAGCTCAGGTAGCTGATGGTCACGCCATTCATCATTGCGCCGATGACAAGATAAAGCGCCGCAAAGCCCAAAATTCCCGCTCCGGCGGCGAGCAGGGCAAGCATGAGGGCGGGCGCCATGAGGCGGAGGAACGTCACGCACCACAATAATGGCAGTTTGCCCATGCCGTCGCCGATGCGGCCCCAAAGCGGGTTCGAGACCAGTGCTCCTGCGGTCTGCGCGGCCAGGAGCGTGCCAACCCCGGCCAGCCCGATCCCGCTTTCACGTGCAGCTACGATGTAGAAGGGCAGCGCCATCAGCGTGGCGGAGCCAAGCCAGTGAAAGATCAGAAACAGGCGGAACGCGCGGTTCTGCCGGAAGGTGACCAGCCCCTCGCGCAGAAAGTCAGCCGCTCCCGCGCTCCGGACGGCGGGACGCCTGCCGGGCGATGAAGGCGGCTCTCCGGCCGAGACAAACAGTGCTGAGGATAGGAACATCAGCGCCGAACCCAGCGCAAACATGAACGCATAGGCCTGCAACGGGGGCATCACTTCGAGGGCCAGACGCAGCGCCCCCGCGGCGGCGATGGCGAGCAGCCCGCCACCGAAAAACCGCCACGCCAGCATCCGGCTGCGGCGGTTGGAGGGGATCGCACGCCCTACGATATCGTTGTACGGAACCGCAACGACGCCGCTGACAAAAGCATAGGCCGTCCAGAGCGCAAGAAAGCCAGCGGCGAGCGGCTCCGGCGGCCAGTCAACTTGCGGCCAATCCGCTCCACGCCAGAGCAGAAGCGCGATGGCTCCGGCTGCTGCAGCCCGGCCAAAAGCACCAAAAACATAGAACGGCATCCTGCGCTTGGCGCGTTCGGCGAGGTATCCCACCGGCAGCTGCGGCAGAAGCCATCCCAGCCGCAGCACGGCGCTGGCATAGCCGACGGCCAGCGCGCTGCCTGTCAGCATGTGGGTCAGGCTGGCTACAACTGTTGCGCTGTCCACTGCCGCGGATCCGCCCTGAAAAGCCGCGCCCGCACCGGCAATCCGCCAGAACCCCCGCCGGCGTACGGCTTCTTGCGCTTCATGGCCCGGCATTGCCTGTCTCCGCCTTTACACGGGCATGGCGGATGTCGAGACCCGATTGCCAAAGCACAACAAGCCCGATGCCGACCACAAGAATAATCGTGAGGATATAGCTGAAAAGGATCATCAGAAGCGCAGGCTCGTCAGCAACCCCAAGCGCCTTGAGCGCAAAGCCCGCACCGAACACAAAGCCCGCCGGGATCCGCACGAACCGCCCGAGGACCATGGCAAAGCCTGAGAATACCATCAGAAAGAGGTAGTCCCAGGGCCTCAGGAGCACTCCCACCGCAAGTCCCGCCCAAAGGAAATGCGTCGCCGCCACCAGCTTGCCCGCGACGGCCGCGATGATAGCCGCGATGCGCCGCGCGCGCGCCCTTGGCCAGACGATGCCCGCGCCTAGCGATGCCCGCAGCCCCGGACCGCTCGCGCCCATGCGTTCGGTGATCCAGTCGAAGAGACGGCAGATCAGCGGTTCCTCGCGGTTGAAGAGGTCACGGAAACGAAAGAGCACCCAGAGCAGCCCGCCGAAGAGCAGCAGATTCAAGGCACCCGCAACGCTAAGACCGAGGCGCAGATCCCCCTCAATCTGCGGAATGCGCCCTGCGGCAGCCACCGCTCCGGCAAAAAGCGCGAACACGACTCCGTCGAGAAACCTGGCGATGACTGCTGTCGAAAGCACCGTGGCCATTTTTAACCCGTGCAGGCGCGCGACCAGCCAGGCCCGCACCAGCGGGCTGACGCCCAGCGGTACAAGCACGTTCACGCCGTACCCAGCGAGCAGCGCACCTGTCAGTGGCAACGAACCGACCGGTTTCACATCAAAGAGGATTTGCCGCCACTTCCAGCCGCTTAATACCTGTTCAAGCAGGATCGTGGCCGCCAGCACAGATAGCCAAACCGGGTTGGCCTGGCGCAGCCCGTCAAGGAAGCGTGCGAAGTCAAGGCTCCCGTACAGCCGGAAGATCAGCCAGAGCGCCAGTGCTGCACCCAAGACAGGAAGAAGCCAGCGTTTGATGAAAGGTCCCATGCAAATCCCGCTTGCCGGATATGCTACCCTCTGTATCATGGTACGGAGTCAATGGTTGATCCTGAGAGGAGGCTGCCATGGCAACTCTGACGATTGGAAAAGCCGCTCGTTCGGCGGGGATCGGAGTGGAAACTATCCGTTTCTATGAGCGCAAGGGGTTGATCCGCCAGCCGCCGCGGCCAACCGCTGGCGGTCCGCGGGACTATGGCGGCGGAACGCTGCAGCGGCTCAGGTTCATTGCGGGGGCCAAGCGGCTCGGCTTTTCGCTGGCAGAGACCGCCGGCCTGCTCGCGCTTCTGGAAGCGCCCGGCGCGAGCTGTAAGGACGTGCAGGCGCAGGCAAAAGCCAAGCGCGGCGAAGTTCAGGCCAAAATCGAAGGTTTAATCCGCATCCGGGATTCGCTTGACCGCCTCCTTGGTGCTTGCCCTGGAAAGGGAAGTCTTGCGGACTGCGCGATCCTCGAGGCGATTGAGAGTGCTGAGAACTCAGGAGGCACTTCCTGACAAGAGTACAAGTTGATGACGATGGTATGATAACTGGCTGTCAGGGACGGAAGCAGCTTCGCTGCCGCAGCGGATGAGTGCTTTCGTCAATGCCGTTCTCTGCCCGCCCTTTCCTGAATATGTTGACGGATAACCTAACTGGTAGAACAAAACGTTTTGAGGACTATGAGCGCCGCCCATCGGCTTCGTGCCGGAATGGGTGGCAATGCGCTGTGCAATGAATACATACTTCAGCATCAATATGCCTGCCTGGAAATTTGTCCGCAACACATTGGTTGTCAGTTGTGCAGGCCTGTTTCCGCTACTGCTGCTCTATATCGCCCTCACGCCGGGCTTCGGGGCATTGCTTTTGGAAAGTGGGCCCGCGTTCAGCCGGTTTCTGCGGCAGGTCGTGACAAATGGTGTACCTGTTGTATTTGCCGTCAACTACGTGAGCTTCTTTCTTTTTGCCGTAAGTACCGCCAAGCAGCGTGAAGCAGCCATGCAGGCCCGTATCCTCCTGATCGACCTGCCTGCAAGGGTCGTCATTTTCGTCCTGTTGCATGGAGTAATATATTTCATTTCGGCTGACTGGTTCGGCTCGTTCGGAGGGGATCACTGGCAGGCGTTGCAGGTGGTTGGGCCCACACTTGTCCGGTCCGCCTTCTTTGAGAACATTTCCGGTGTTTACCTTTACGCGACGCTGGTCAGCGCCTTGCCCCTATACGCAACAGTGATCGACAGCAGTCTTGAAAGGTGCTCCAGGCGATGGGAATGGCTGCGCGGCTTGGTATGCAAGCTGCCGGGCAAGCTCGGGCCGATCCTGCTTGCGCTGGTTTTCTTCGCAATATTCACGCTTGCTTTGACGGGTGCCGCAGCGGTGATCATGAATCTGCAATCGGTTTGGATCTGCAGCGGATGAGACCCGTGGCGCTATGGCGGGCGGGGCGGGCCCGGGCGGTGGCGGGCAATACTGCAACGGCTGGCAGCGCCGCCGCAAATGTGAACGCCGCGCTTGATGAGTGACCCGCCCCGAGTTTGCCTGTGGCAGCGGATCAGCGGCGCGGCGTTCATGCCCCGAAACCGGAATTTCGGGGCTTCTGGCGCGGCTTCAATGCCGCGCCGGTCAATTCGGCATGATGGCACCGATTGCGTACATTCCGTCAGCGCCCTTGAACAGCATAAGGGTGACTTTGTCGCCGGGTGCGACGTCTCCCATGATCTGCGCGCCGGCCTGCAGTGGCAGGTCCATCGTCATGCCGGGCCAGCCGATTTCGGGAATCGGGTCGTGGCTGACATTTGCGGAACCCTCGCTGATCGCGTTGAGGACGGCGGTGGCGTGTACTGCACCCTCGATCTGGCTCTCGCTCATGTGCATGCCGGAGTGATCCATGCCGTGGGTTGTTTGCGCGAAAGCACCGCTGGCGCAGAAGGCCAGGACAATGCTGGAGAAGGTGAGGTTCTTCATTGGTTTTCCTCTCATGGGTCAGAATTTGGTGCGTTTCATTCGGCCGGAACGGCCGCTTCGTCTGCTGCTGGAGGGGCGCTGATCTCACGATTGACGCGCCGCAAGGCCAACCGCTTCCAGATGACGAAGATTGCGGGGATGACGAAGAGCGTCAGCAGCGTCGCCGTGACCATGCCTCCGACCATCGGCGCCGCAATGCGCTGCATGATTTCCGATCCGGTGCCGTGGCCGTACATGATCGGGATCAGGCCGGCGAAAATCGTCGCAACCGTCATCACCTTGGGACGGACGCGCAGCAGTGCCCCTTCGAACACGGACTCCTCGATGTCGAATGGCGTCAGGCTTCGGTTTTCCGAGATCGCAAGTTTCTTCCTCTTTTCCCAAGCCAGGTTGAGATACAGGAGCATCACGATCGCAGTTTCGACGGCGACACCGGCCAGCGCAATGAAACCCACCAGCACGGCGACTGAAATGTCGAAGCTGAGGTACCACAGGAACCAGACCCCGCCTGCCAGAGCCACTGGCAGCGCGGCAAGGATGATGCCCACCTCGATCACGCGGTTGAATGCCAGGAACAGCATCAGCGTGATGAGCAGAAGTGTGGCAGGTGCCACCAGTGTCAACCGCTCTTGCATCCGCTGAATGTATTCGTACTGGCCCGACCAGGTGATAGAGTAACCTGGCGGGAGCGCTACCTCATCCGCGACGCGGGCGCGTGCCTCAGTCACGTAGCTGCCAAGGTCTCGGCCAGCGATGTCGATGAAGACGAAGCCGGTGCGCCGGGCGTTTTCGGACCGGATCATGCCCGGGCCGTCAACGATGCGGACCTCGGCAAGGGCACCAAGGGGGATGTGCGCCCCCGAGGGAGTCACAACCGGCAGACCCTGAAGGCGTTCAGGGCTGTTTCGCCATTCCTGCGGATAGCGCAGGTTGATCGGGAAGCGTTCGAGGCCCTCGACCGTTTCCGAGACCTGCATGCCCCCGATCGCTGTCTGCACGACATCCTGAACGTCACGCACGCTCATCAGGTAACGCGCGGCGGCTTCGCGGTTGACATCGATTTCGATGAAACGCCCGCCCACGGGCCGTTCGGCATAGGCCGATGCCGTGCCCTCGATCCCGGTCACGGCACGTTCGATTTCAACCCCGATCCCTTCGATGACAGAGAGATCCGCACCCGATATCTTCACCCCCACAGGGGTCTTGATACCGGTCGCCAGCATGTCGATCCGGTTCTTGATCGGCTGAATCCAAACGTTTGTCACCCCCGGCACCTGAACCGTGCGGTCGAGTTCCTCGCGGATCCGTTCCATCGTCATTCCCGGCCGCCATTCGGACTCCGGCTTCAACTGGATTGTTGTCTCGATCATTGTCAGGGGCGCGGGATCGGTCGCCGACTCGGCGCGGCCCAGCTTGCCGTGGACCGTCTTCACCTCGGGCACCGTTGCGATCAGCCGGTCTGTCTGCTGCAGGATCTCGCGCGCCTTGCCGATGGACACGCCCGGATACAGAGACGGCATATAGAGGAAGTCGCCCTCGTTGAGTTCCGGCATGAATTCGGTGCCTATCCGCTGAAGCGGCCACCACATCGAGGCGACCAGCGCCACCGACAGCAGCGTTGTTGCCCAGGGCCAGGCAACCGCGGCGTCGAGAAACGGGCGATAGGCCCAGATCACCATGCGGTTAAGCGGGTTTTTGTGTTCCGGCATAATCCGCCCGCGCACGAAGTACCCCATCAGGACCGGAACCAGAGTAATCGACAGGATCGCCGCCGCGGCCATAGCGTAGGTCTTGGTAAAGGCCAGCGGTTTGAAAAGCCTGCCTTCCTGGCTTTCCAGCACGAAGACCGGGAGGAAGCTTACAGTGATGATCGCCAGAGAATAGAACAGTGCAGGCCCCACTTCGGACGCGCATTCGCCGACGATTCGCCATCGGTTCTGATCGGTCAGCTTTTCCCGTTCCAGCCTGCGGTGCATTGCCTCGATCATCACGATCGCTGCGTCCACCATGGCGCCGATGGCAATGGCTATGCCGCCCAGAGACATGATGTTGGCATTAACGCCCTGCAGTTTCATGACAATGAAGGCCGCGAAGATCCCGAGAGGCAGAGACAGCAGGATCACCAGCGCCGAGCGCAAGTGCAGCAGGAACGCCGCACAAACGAGCACGACGACGATGAACTCCTCGGTCAGCTTGTCCTGCAGGTTGTCAATAGCGCGCTCGATGACGCCAGCGCGGCTGTAGGTAGTCACCAACTCGACGCCTTCAGGCAGGTTCGGGCGGATCTGCTCAATCCGCTCCTCGACGTTTTTGATCGTGGCAAGCGCGTTGCCGCCCCAGCGCAGGATCACGACGCCCCCCACGGCGTCGCCTTCTCCGCCGAATTCGCCAACGCCGCGGCGAAGCTCTGGGCCAAAGCGGATATCGGCGACATCTCCAAGTGTGACTGCCGCGCCTCGCTCGTTCACCATTAGAGGTGCGCGAGCGAGATCCGCCAGTTCATCGACATAACCGGTCGAGCGCACCATGAACTCGGCTTCGCCCATTTCAATGACACTGCCGCCGGTTTCCCGGTTCGCTGCCTGAATGGCGCCCCGCAGTTGCGGAAGTGTGATGTCGTAGGCACGCAGCTTGTCCGGGTCGACCACGACTTGGTACTGACGGACCATACCGCCGATGGTGGCGACTTCTGACACGCCATCGACGGTCTGCAGTTCGTACTTCAAAAACCAATCTTGCAAGGTCCGGAGCTGTGCCAGATCGTGGTTTCCGCTCCGGTCGATCAGTGCGTACTGGTAGATCCAGCCAACGCCGGTCGCGTCGGGGCCCAGCTGCGGAGACACTTCTTCAGGCAGGCGGGATGCGATTTGCCCGAGGTATTCCAGGACGCGGGTCCGCGCCCAGTAAAGGTCGGTGCCGTCCTCGAAGACAATGTAGACATAGCTGTCGCCGAAGAACGAGAAGCCGCGCACATCGCTAGCGCCAGGGACGGCAAGCATCGCGGTGGCAAGCGGGTAGGTGATCTGGTCCTCGACAACCTGCGGCGCTTGCCCAGGGTATGGGGTGCGGATGATCACTTGGACGTCCGAAAGGTCGGGGATGGCATCCACCGGGGTTTCGCGGATCGCCCATACCCCGGCAATTCCGATCATCACAGCAAGCGCAAGGATCATGAACCGGTTGACCAGGGAAAGACGGATGATAGCGGGTATCATTAGCTCACCTCCGGCACAGCTGTGATGCCGACCAGCGTCAGCGAGAAATCGGGGTTACGGCGGAACAGAAGGCCTACTCTCTCGCCGATCGGCAGGGTTGCCTGATCCAGGGTCTCATCCACCGCGAAATCCATGGTCATTCCCGGCATCCCGATCTCGGTCATGGCGTCATGGGTGATGTTCACCATGCCCCGCTCCGGATCCGCCGAGTTGATGGTGCCTGCGACTTTCATCGGGGCGATGACAGGTTCGGCATTCGCCAGCACCAGCGTCATCCCGTCGGGTCGGGCAAAGGTTAGGGTCATCTCGGTCCCAGTGGCCAATGCCGCCGGTTCCAGCTCCTCGGAGATGGGAAAGTCCATCGTCATGCCGGGCATCCCGAGTTCGGTCATCGGGGCATGGCTTATCGTCGCCGTGCGTTCAGCGGGGTCGACGGCGTCGATGGTGCCGCTGACGACGATTGGTGCCGCTGCCGCCATCTCGGTTTTCCCGGACGCCGGCGCCGCAGTGGCAGCTTTTTCCCGGACCGCGATAATGCTGAACATGCCCGCGTCGTTCTTGGCCAGATCGAACTCGACTGGTCTGTCCAGAACGACCGCCTCGGGATCCAGCCCGGCCACCTCGAACTCCATTTCCATTTCGGGCCAGCCAAGCGCCGGAATCGGATCGTGCGACACGGTCAGTGTGCCGTCCGGGTTCACCTCGTGGATCGTGCCAGTCCCCGTGGCGGCAATCCCGTCATCGGCACCGATCTCTATCAGTGCAAGAAGGTTATCCGCGCCCCGGGCAACCGTGAAAGCGATCCCGGAATCTTCGGCCAGATGATCAAGCGGCACATCTGCCCGCACTGGGAAAACGGAGGTCATTGCCGGCCAGTCGAGGCTGTCGAGGGGGCCGTGCTTGATCGTCGCCAGCCGGGTTTCGTGGTCCAGCGTGACAAGCCTGCCAGCGCCGTGCGCGGGCTCTTCGTCTGTTGGCGCCATGCGCATTAGACCGGCGCTGAGCGCGCTTTCGCTGTCAATCAGGAACTGCGCCGACGCGACGACTTCCTCACCCGGCGCGAGCCCTTGTACGATTTCAGTCCGGCCGCCCTCACCGAAACTGTCGCGCAGGCCGGATGTAACCAGCCGCGGTTTGAAGGTTCCTTCACCGGTCTTCAGAATCACGCGCTCGGCCGAACCGGTCCGGATGACCGCCTCGGACGGCACGGTCAGCGCTGTTCGTGTCCGGGACGGAACAAGACTGACGGTTCCAAACATGTTGGGCCGCAAAAGCCCCGCAGAGTTGTCGAACTTTAGCCGAACCGGCAGCGTGCGGGTTTTGGGGTCGAGTTCGGGATAGATATAATCGATTTCGCCTTCGAACGTGCGCCCGGCCAGATGCTCGAAGCGGGCGACCGCGCGCATGTCTTCGCTGAGCCGCGCGATGTCCCGCTCGAATACGTCAACGATCAGCCAGACAGTTTTCAAGTCGCTAAGTGAAACTGCAAGCGTTCCCGGCTGAAGGTACATGCCATCGGCAGCCGAAAGCGAGATCACGACGCCGTCTTGCGGAGCTTCGATCCTGATAGTCCGTGCAAGCTCGCCGCTAGCTTCGATCTCCGCAATCTGAGCCTCCGACATGCCGTGGCTAAGAAGCTTGTTCCGGGCGGCGTCGAGGATCCTGGCGTCTCCGGCCTTGACCGCGCGGACCAAATCTCCGGTCGCCGCGCTGATCACTGGCGAGAACATCTCGAACAGGACATCGCCTTTGAGCACGCGATCGCCGATGGCTCGGGTTTTTAGTTTCTCAATCCACCCGTCTGCACGGGTATGGACATGGCTCGTGCGATGCTCGTCGTACCGCACGAAGCCGACGGTCTCTATCCTCGACGATATGTCCGACATCCGTGAAACAGCGGTGCGTACACCGATTGCGTTGACCTCGGCCGGTGAGAGCGACACTTCAGCGGGATCACCTGCGGGCTCATGGCCGGCATAGACAGGGATCAGGTCCATGCCCATCGGCGATTTCCCGGGCTCGTCGCGCCGGTAGTTCGGATCCATCGGAGCAACCCAGTACAGGATCTCCGGGTCGCCCGAGGTCGGGCTTTCAGTGAGGTTGAGATATGTCCGTTCCAGAAGAACCCCGCCCACCGTTCCTGCGGCAAGGGCAAGGATGCTGAGCGCTGTGTAACGTCCGCGCATGATATCCTCCAGGCTGATCTTCCCGAAGCAGCCTACATAGTTGACAAATTACCGGCGCGTCTCATGAGCTCCGCCGGAAGCGAAATTTGTCAAACGTGCTTTGGAGGCCGGACCGGCGGCGGTGTTTCCAGGTGAACACCGAAATTACCCGCACCAGCTTTCAGGTGGAGCGAGGAGGCTGTCTGGGCTGCAGACGGGATGGCCGCGGACGGCAAGTCGGAGCTGAAGCATGAGCTGCCGATGCAACGGGAAGAAACCTGATCGTTTGCACAGCATGCAAGGTCAAGACTTTGCGATGGAGCCGCCAGGTGCAGGGAATGACCGGACCCGGAATGTGATGAGGGACTGGCTTCTTCCGCGAGGCTTTCCTGGTGCGGCATGTGCATGGCCATCGCTGACGTAAAATTCGCCGCAAAGGAGAAAGCCAGTGCGACGAGAATGATGGTCACGCGCCGTGCCAGACATATCAAGAATCTTCTGCCCACTGTCTGCATATAGCTGCGCTTTGTCTGGTTGCCAAGCTGTCCCGCTAAGGATCCTGTCTCCCAGAGTGCCGACCGCTGTCACAAACCGAGCGGCAGTTCACTTCGCGCTCTTCCAATGGGATGTGTTTCGTGAGTTGGAGCTGCTGGGGAACCTGGCGTGAGTTAGAGTGAGAAGAGGCCGCGCAAGGAACGTACCGGGAAGCTCGGTCAGATTTTGGAAGCTGGGCGTCGAGGCAAGAGTCCTTTCATTGTTACGAACAAAGCATCGGGTGCCCGCTTTTAGGATTTCGGTTTGCGCGATCCGTGATTTTCTATGCCTTTTGGGTTTGCCGTCGTTTCGTGCTGAGACTACGTGGCCTTAACGATGTGTGGGTGGAACGGGGTGTAATCTCCTCGTATGGATCTATCCGCTCGTGGTACAGGTGTTTCGGGTTTGATTTCGCTCTGTGGACACTCTCGGTGCATGCTGGAGCTGCGCAAACACCTCGCGGCTGCGACGACCATGTTTCCGCTCTCCTTCGAACCAGATCGGGCCAAAACTCGCCAGTTTGTACGCCGCCCGCAGCAAGGCCATGGATTCGCTGCCCTGGCAGGCTTTCGCACCGCTGCTTTCTCCCCCATGACCTGTTGCGCGTTGATGCGGCTCCAAGTATTGCGCTGGTTCAGCCACCGTTCACAACGTGGCACTGTCTACTTCCCATTCCGCTTTTCAGAGTTCCGCTTCGGTCTGGGTTTCGCAGAAAACCCGAAAGTGCTCTTCATCGTCCCAATCGTCTGCAACAAATTGCACCAACGAGCTCAGGTTGTCGGGATCCTGCACTGCGTCCAAGAGTATCTCAAAAGCTTCAGGGCTCTCGGCGGCATTGTAACGGGTCAAATAATGCTGGTCATTTTCGGCAATGTCTGAAGAAATCGAGACACCCCAGTTCACCTCCATATCACCATCGCTGTCTGCTTGTACGATTTTATCGACAAACAGGAACTGGGTGGACAGCCTGGCGATGGCAGATTCACGGCTACCGCACTCCCATACGTATTCAGAGAGTGCTTCCTCGCAGACCAGGTGGAGAAGATTTTCCGCGCGCATGATGCGGACAAGGTTTTCGTTCATCTGGTGGTTCACCTTTCATCCTGAATTTAGACTTGGGAGTAATGTGGGCGATGAGGTCGAAAATCCAAAGAGGCATTTGTCAGTTCTCCACAAGTCACGGGAGACATGAACCGCAGCCCCCGTTAACCTTCGAGGATCCCGCGCCGAGACCTGCTGCTGTTGCGGCAAGACCAGGGCAGGCTGCCTTTCAAGCCGGCCATTGCCCCCAGATGGCGCTTTCCCTTCTGTTCAACACAGGCATCAGGGCTCGATTAGCATGCAGGTTCCGTTACATCTTTGAAAACATTTGGTGATTGTCTTTATTTCATTGGCCGCCATACACCGAGGAGCTTGAAAATGCGATGTTCCTACCGCAGGCGGGGGCAGTGGCTCTGAAAAAAGTCATTTAAAATCAACGATGTAACGGTGTTACGCTGAGCGTTACACGCCTGTTACGGGGTTAAGTTATTGAAAATACTGGAAGTTTGTATGTATGTCTATGTATGTAACAAATAAATAGTTATATATATAAAGAGAGAAAGAGATATCCTGCCGGAGAGAGTAAGAGGTATACACTCTCCCCCGCCGTTACAGGCGTTACGGCGTTACGCTTTGTCTAAGCCATTGAAATTATTGAGGCGGTCCGTAACGCTCCAGCTCGATAAACATGAACGTAACCCCTGATATGTAACGCGGGGGTAGCTTCCCGCTGTACCGTGGCGACCAAATCACCGCCCTTCATGCACAGAGGGGATTGCGGATGTTTCCCAAGACGACGGAAGGCAGTTCTTCTGTCATCCGTACCAAGCGCACACTGCTGCAGACGCGGCATTCCCGGGTCGCCTTCCCGGAAGCGGAGGCCCGGTGAGGCGGTACAGCATACTTTGATGCTGTCGGCTGCAATGGCGTCAGCGAAGCGCAATAGGCGTGCATTACATGGTCCAGGCGCAAGTACCTATCTGCCGAAGCGCTTGCAGCGATGGCCTGCGGTTTCCACTATCGCCAGGGGATAGTCTTTCGTCTCCATGTGCGGCCTTTGGAATGCGGTTTGGTGATTTGGCGACTCTCATTGCGACCGGAGCAGGGGAGGGAATCAAATTTAGATCGATTGCCGTGAACATTGCGCGAACACGGCTGCACGGATTTTGCACGTGAATCACGTGCAGTTCCGCAAAGGTTCCCTGAAAACCGGGGAAACTCCCTGTTTTGCTGGCGCGGAAAAAAATTGAAAAAACGCCTTGTTTCTCTGGGTTGCGGCACATATACGGGTCAGCGGAGACGTGGCCGAGTGGTCGAAGGCGCTCCCCTGCTAAGGGAGTAGGCGGGAAACCGTCTCGTGGGTTCGAATCCCATCGTCTCCGCCATTTTCCTGAATTTTCAAGTGGCTGAAGAGTAACGCGACCAGGCGTCAGCGGCCGGTTGCGTCCGGGGATGCAGCTGAAAGCCCCTTGCACAGCGGTAGCCGCGCGCGGCGGAAGGCCTTGGTCCAGCCCCCGTCAGACGGTCACCCCTCTGACGGAAGAAATACCCGGCCTGCCGCGGCGGGGCTCAGAAGCGCAGGGACAGGCAGGACATGCCGCCGTCCAGCTTAGCGCAGTCGGTATTGTCGATCTCGACGATCTCAAAACCCGCGTTATCCAGCATCTCTGCGGTTCGGGGAAAGCCCGCGGCCATCAGAACCAGATTGTTGAAGCGGATGGCGTTGGCGGCAGCTTCCTCACCCTCAGCCACATGCAGAACCCGGTAGCCTTCAAAACAGCCGGAGGCGTCCAGGCGCTTGGTGGACAGGATCGTCTCCGCATCCATCAGCGAGCAGTCGGTCTTGAAGTGCAGCACGCCTTCCGGGGTGAAAACCTCGCGCAGGGCATAGCCCCATTCGGAGGCGATCTCGGCCAGTTCGGCAACGCCTGCGGCGTCGGTGCGGTCGGAGCGGCCGACCAGGATCTCCCTGCCGGTCACCAGGATGTCGCCGCCTTCGATGTGGCCGGGACCGGTGATCGCGCGGACATCGTCGTAACAGACACGGAGGGTGGGGGCCATTTCTGCCACTTCGCCCAGGCGGGAAGGCGCGCCGGGGCGCATCAGGATTGCGCCCTGGGGCAGGCAAAGGGCTGTGTCCTCGACAAACTGGGCGTCCGGGTAGGCTTCCAGGGGATCCAGTTCGATCACTTCGGCACCGGTGCTCCGCAGGGCGGCAACATATGCTGCGTGGGCCTTCAGCATCGATTCCAAGTCCGGGTTGCCAATATCCTCGGCGCGCAGGCCCTGCGCGATTGTGGAGGCAGGGCGGCGGGTGATGGCACGGGTGAACTCAAAGGCGGGGTTTCGCATGGGGTTACTCCTGGCGCGGACCGGATCCGGTGATTTCGATTTCAACAATTGAAGGGGTGCCGCGGCTGCTGGCTTCGCGGACGGCGCCGGCAACTGCCTGCGGCTCCCTCGGGACACGGGTGTAAGGGATGCCGAAGGAGGCGGCAGCGGGGCCGAACTCCGGCGGCGTGGGGTCGCAGCCAATCACGGGCACGTTCACGGCATCCATCGAAGTGGCGATTTCGCCATAGCCGCGGTTATTCCAAAGGACGAAGGTGACCGGCAGCTTTTCGTCCACGGCGGCCATGATCTCTGGCAGGGAGAACTGCGCGCCACCGTCGCCGGCAATGCAGATGACTTGCGCAGAGGGATCGGCAATCGAGGCGCCAATGGCCGCGGGGATGCCGTAGCCAAGCGCGCCGTATCCAGTGGCGGCGTTGAACCAGCCGCCGGGGCGGTCGTGGTCGTAGTAGAGGTTGCCGGCATAGACCGGTTGGGTGGAATCGCCGATCATCAGCGCGCCGGGCACTGCGTTGCGCATGGCGTTCAGCATCTCGACCTGGGCCCGGTACTCCGGGCCGATCTCTTCCAGGGCTGCGGTGCGGGTGTGTGCTGCGCGCACGGCGCCCTGGCTTCGCTTCGGCAGTGCAGGCAGAGCGCCGAGCAGGGCGGTTGCGGCCTCATCGGCGCAAGCGTTAATTGCGATCTCCGTTGCGTGGCGGGCCAGCTGGTCCGCGCATATGTCAATCCGGATCAGCCCGGCCATCCGGGCCATACCGCCGGTGGCATACATGTCGTAATCGGTTGGCCCCAGTTCAGTTCCCAATGCCAAGACGCAATCGGCGTCTTCAATCAGCGCGCGGACGGTCTGCAGGCTGGGGCTGGCCGGGACAGTTAGCGGGTGGCCGTGCATCAGGCCGCGGGCGTTGACTGTCTGCACGACGGGTGCGTCCAGATGCTCAGCCAGGGCCTGGAGGTTTGCGCCGGAACGCTTGGCGCCGCCGCCGGCCAGGATCACTACCTTGGCTGCTGCAGAGAGCCGGGTTGCGGCCTCGGAAATCTCGCCGGGGTCCAGCTGCGGCTGGGCAGCGGCTGGATCCCGCGGGCCAGCCTGCGCCGCTGTGCCGGCCACGTCCAGCGGGATCTGGATATGGGCGGGGCCGGGGCGGCCTGCGGAGAACGGGGCAAAGGCGCGGTCCAATGCGGATTCCAGGTCCTCGGGCCGGGCGACGTGTTCGGAGGCCAGCGCGACCGTTTTCGCCAGCGCATGCTGATCCGGCAGCTCATGCAGGTGGCCGTGCCCCTGTCCTAAGGTGCCGCTGGCGTTGACTCCGGAAACCACCAGCATCGGCACCGAGTCCGCGCGGGCCTGGGCCATAGGGGTGAGCGTGTTGGTGAGGCCGGGGCCAGTGATGACAAAGGCGACGCCAGGCTGGCCGGACACCCGGGCATAGCCGTCGGCCATAAAGCCCGCGCCTTGTTCATGGCGCGGGGTGACATGTCGGATGCCGGACCCAGCCAGGCCGCGGTAAAGCTCAACCGTATGAACGCCCGGGATGCCGAACACGCAGGTGACACCGCGCGCCTGCAGCCCCGCGACCAGAGCTTCGCCAACTGTTGCCTTGGTCATGCGACGCTCCTGGACTTGCGGTTTGCATGGGCCACTATCCGATCGAGAGCGGTGGCAAAGCTTTCGTCATCAATCGTCAGGGCAACACGCACCCAGTGCTTGAGACTTTCGCCGAAGGCGGAACCGGGCATCACGGCAACGCCGCTGTCGAGCAGGTCCCAGGCGTAGGCGTCGCCGTCCATGCCGGTGGCGGAAACGTCGACCAGGGCGAACATGCCGGCTTCGGGGCGGTGCACACGCAGGCCGGTTTCGCCATGCAGCCTCTGGACCAGAAGGGCTGCGCGGGAAGCAAAGCGGGACGTCATGCCAGGGGCAACGGAGGAACCTTTCCGCACGGCCTTTTCGGTCATGTCGGCAATGAAAGGCTGGTTGCCGAACAGCATCGTTTCGGACACTGGCAGCAAGGCGGTGCAGAAGTCCGCAGGCCCAACGGCCCAGCCGCTGCGGAACCCTGGCGCGGCGTGGGATTTGGAAATCGAGGAGACCGCGATCACCCGATCCGCCAGTGCCGGATCGGAGAGGGGGGAGACGAACTCCGCCCTCTCGAACACCAGATGCTCATAGACTTCATCGGAGATGATCCAAAGGTCATGCTGCACCGCCAGCTCACCGATTTCGCGCAGATCCTGAGCGGTCAGGATGGCGCCGGTCGGGTTGTGCGGAGTGGTCAGAAGGATGGCGCGGCTGCGCGGGGTGATGCGGGCAGCCAGGTCGCTGGCCTGCATCCGGAAGCCGGCTTCGGGCCGCAATGGCACCGGCACCATCTCCGCGCCGGAGGCACGGATCACGCCCTCGTAGGTGGCATACATCGGGTCGCCTGCCAGCACTTCGGTGCCGGGTTCGGCAACGCCCTGCAGCACTGCGTAAAGCGCGGTCTGGGTGCCAGGGAAGCACAGGATGTTTTCCGGCCCGAACTTCCGTCCGCGGCTGGTGCTGTAGGCGTCCGCCAGGGCCGCCCGCAGATGCGCCTCGCCGCGTCCGTCGGAATAACCGGTACGGCCCGCGTGCATCGCCTGCGCCGCCGCCTCAAGCAGTTCCGGCGGCGTGGGCACATCCGGCTCGCCGATGGTCATCTCCACAAGATCGGCACCGGCCGCGGCCATCTGCCGTGCTTTCAGGTGCACTTCCCATTTTCCGCCGCCAAGTCCGGCCAGCCGTTCGGTGATTGCTGTCAGCCTCATGCGGTTTCCGCCTCCTGCTCCAAATTCAAACCTGTAATCGCGGCAACGGAGTGCAGTCCGATCTCTGCCAGCTCCCCCGGCGCAAAGGCGTCCGGAAGGGCGCCGCCCTCCAGCCACAGCCCGTCGATCACCGCGTTGCAGGCAATCGCCAGCTGCCGCAGACGGGTGTCGCCGGCGGGGCGGCCGGCTTCCTGCAGTGCGGCTGCGATCAGCCCCTCCAGGAAGTCGCGGAAATAGCCATAAGTGCGTTCGTGGGTGGCCTTCATCTGCTCATCCTGCTGCACCTTGTTGAGAAAGCTTGCCCAAAGCGCGATGGACCGCGGGTCCACCACCGGCGGCGTCAGCGAGGCGTTCACAAAGGCAGTGAGCCGTTCCGACGCCGTGCCGTCTGCCCCCGCCGCGGGGGCAAAGGTCTGGTCGGTCATGGCGGTCATATGATGCTCATAGGCGGCGATGATCAGCTCTTCCTTGGAGCTGAAATAATGCCGGATCAGCCCTTGGGTCACGTCGGCCCGCTCGGCAATGCCCCGCACCGTGGCCCCGCGCACGCCGTTTTCCGCCACCAGTTCCAGCGTGGCGAGAATCAGCGCCTCCTTCCGGGCCTCGGCGGATTCGCGTTTGAATTTGCGGCGATCGTCGCTCACCTCAGCTCCTGTTTTTGCCTGGCGGAGAAATTATACACTTGCATAATTACTGGACTCGCGGCTTACTGCAATCGGAAATTTCAAGGTGACACAACAATGGACACAGCCACTGCCGCCGCATCCGTTCCGGAGACCAACACACGCCGCGAGGCAATCCGTGTGGAGGACCTGCACAAGTCCTTTGGCCATCTGGAGGTGCTCAAGGGTGTGGATCTGACCGCGCGGCAGGGGGATGTGGTGGCGATCATCGGCGGCTCGGGATCCGGCAAGTCGACCATGCTGCGGTGCATCAACTTTCTGGAGACGCCAAGCTCCGGCAAGATCGTGATCGGCGGCGAGGAAGTGGCGATGCGGGCTGATGGCAGCCCGGCCAATCAGAGACAGATCGAAAAGATCCGGACCAAGCTGGCGATGGTGTTCCAGCAGTTCAACCTGTGGACACACCGCACCCTGCTGGAAAACGTGATCGAGGTGCCGGTGCATGTTCTGAAGGTGCCCAAGGCGCAAGCAATTGAGCGCGCGCGCGAATTGCTGGAGCGGGTCGGGCTTGGCGGCAAGGAGGACACTTTCCCCGCGTATCTGTCTGGCGGCCAGCAGCAGCGGGCGGCGATTGCCCGGGCGCTGGCGGTGGATCCGTCGGCGATGCTGTTTGACGAGCCGACCTCAGCGCTGGACCCGGAACTGGTGGGCGAAGTGCTGACGGTGATCCGCGATCTGGCCGCTGAAGGGCGCACCATGCTGCTGGTCACCCACGAGATGAAATTCGCGCGCGAAGTCGCGAACCACGTTGTTTACCTTTACCAAGGACGCATCGAAGAGCAGGGGCCGCCTGCCGAGGTCTTTGGCAATCCGCAATCAGACCGGCTGAAGCAATTCCTGAGCTCAGTCGCCTGATCCACTATCACCAAAACAAAAAACCAACTGGGAGAAGAAGATGAAACTGAAAGCATTGCTTGCCGCCGGTGTTGCAGCTGCCGCGCTGACTGCCGGTGCCGCCGCCGCGGAACAGGTCAAGATCGGCATCGCGGCTGAGCCGTATCCGCCGTTTGCCTCGCTCGACAGCTCCGGCAACTGGGTCGGCTGGGAGGTCGAGGTGATCGGTGCCGTGTGTGCCGCTGCCGAACTGGACTGTGTGATCACCCCGGTTGCCTGGGACGGCATCATCCCGTCGCTGACCGGCCAGCAGATCGACGCCATCATGGCCTCCATGTCGATCACCGAGGAACGGCAGAAGACCATTGATTTCTCGGATCCTTATTACAACACGCCTGCCGTGATCGTGGCGGACAAGTCGATGGATATCGAACCTACGCCGGAATCGCTGGCGGGCAAGATCGTGGGCATCCAGGCCTCGACCATCCACCAGGCCTACGCGCAGGAATACTTCAAGGAGGCGGAGCTGAAGGTCTATCAGACCCAGGATGAGGCCAATCAGGACCTGTTTGCGGGCCGCATTGACGCGACCCAGGCGGACAGCATCGCAATGGCGGATTTCGTGGGCTCCGACACCGGCAGCTGCTGTGAGATCAAGGGCGCGGTGGCGGATGACCCGGCGATTCTGGGCCGCGGCGTCGGTGCCGGCGTGCGCAAGGGCGACGACGAGCTGCGCGAAGCGCTGAACAAGGGCATCGCGGCGATCCTGGCCGACGGCACTCACGAGAAGATCACTGCCAAATACTTCACCACCAGCATCTACTAAGGCGCTGACGTGACCGGACTGCTTGAATTACTGGGCCTTGGCGCCAGCGCGGAGTTGCTGTCGCTGTCAGGCTGGGGGGGCAACCTGCTGCGCGGGCTTGCCAACTCCCTGCAGATCGCTTTCGGCGCCTTTGGGCTGGGGCTGGTGATCGGGCTGTTCGGGGCCTATGGCAAACTCTACGGCGGGAAGGTCACGCGTGACCTTCTCGCCATTTACACCACGGTGATCCGGGCGGTGCCGGAACTGGTGCTGATCCTGATCCTCTATTACGTGGGCAGCGATATCATCAACAAAATCTCCGAAGGCTTGGACGGCGGCCGGGTTGAGATCAACGGCGTAGCGGCCGGCATCTGGGTCTTAGGCGTGGTGCAGGGGGCCTATGCCACCGAAGTGCTGCGCGGCGCCATCAAGGCGGTGCCTGTGGGTCAGATCGAGGCGGCGAAGTCCTATGGGATGCCCGCCTTCATGATCATGCGGCGGGTGACGATTCCGGCGATGATGAGTTTCGCGGTACCGGGGCTGGCGAACCTGTGGCTGATCGCCACCAAGGACACAGCGCTGCTGGCGGTGGTCGGCTTCAATGAACTGACGCTGGAAACCCGCCAGGCGGCAAGCAGCACCCGGGCCTATTTCACATTCTTCCTGGCGGCCGGCTTTCTGTACCTGATGGTGACGCTGTGCTCCGGCGCGGTCTTTGCCCGGGTTGAGAAATGGGCGCGGCGCGGCCAGCCCTCTCTGAGAGGGGGCGCGCGATGACCGGCCTGAAGGACCTGATGCAGCCGCACCGTATCGTGATGATGCTGGTGTTCGCGGGGATCGTGATCTGGTGCGCCTTCGCGCTGCGCTGGGACTGGATCCCGAAATACGCGCCTCTGGCGCTGGAGGGGCTGTGGACCACGATCTGGATCCTCGTTGTCTCCACGTTTCTCGGCTTCCTGCTGGCGGTGCCGCTGGGATTGGCGCAGGCGGTTGGCCCCTGGTATCTGTCTATTCCGGCGCGCACCTTCTGCACCATCATCCGCGGCACACCGCTGCTCTTGCAGATATGGCTGCTGTATTACGGGCTGGGGTCGCTGTTTCCGCAGTTTCCCTGGATCCGGTCGTCAGAGCTGTGGCCGTATCTGCGCCAGGCCTGGCCCTATGCGGTGCTGGCGCTGACCCTGTCCTATGCGGGCTATGAGGGAGAGGTCATGCGGGGGGCGTTTTCCGGCGTGGCCAAGGGGCAGCTGGAAGCCGCCAAGTCCTTCGGCATGCCGCGCTTCACCATGTTCCGCCGGATCTGGCTGCCGCAGGCGATCCGCAACGTGCTGCCGACATTGGGCGGCGAAACCATCCTGCAACTGAAGGCAACGCCGCTGGTGGCGACCATCACGGTGATGGAAATCTATGCGGTCTCCTCGCGGGTGCGATCTGATACGTTCATTGTCTATGAACCGCTTTTACTGCTGGCGCTGGTCTACATGGCGATCGCCGGTGTGATCGCATTTGCCTTCCGGCGGTTTGAGAAAGGCTGATTTACCCGTGAGTTAGGCCGCCCTTGGCCCGAGTGGCGGATGCTTCAAAAAATCAGGTTTATCTGACATACATCAAATAACGGCACGGAAGTTCCCTCTAGTGTCAGCGGCAAATGCAGCAAGGGAATCTTGTAACAGATGCCGCGCACCCCTTTCATATCGTCCGCCTTTCGCGCCGGGTTTTTCCGGCGGCTGGCGGGGATGTGCGCGGCTTTCATGCTCGTGCTGCAGGTGGCCTTTCCCGGTGCGGGGCAGGCCGCGAGCGGCGGAGAGTGGATCGAAATTTGCGGCGAGTTCGGCGTGGTGGAGATCCAGGTTTCAGGCGAAGGCAGCGGAGACAAGCAGGATTGCCCCAAATGCAGCACCTGCGCCTTGTGCGCGGCTGAGACCGGGTACGGGTCGGCAAGCGTTCAGGCATCCGGCATCGGCCGGGCGGCAAAATGTGCTGTGCTGCTGCCCGCAGGAACCGCGGTGCAGCCGAACCCGGCGCAATACTGGCATGACGGCCGCGGGCCTCCGCTGGCAGATAAAATAGAATCCGAACGCGCCCTGCGCGCGTCCGTGGCAGCCACTCAGAATAAAGGAGAGGCGCCATGGTCCTAACACGCGCCTTCCGGGGCTGCCTGACAGCCCTAGTGATGACATTCGCCGCCCTTTTTGCCGCGGCGGCTGAGGCAGACAGCCTCGACAGCTTCCTGAAAGAACTGACACCTGCCGACCTGGTGCCCGGCGCCGAGGCGTTCGGCCCGGTCCGCAGCGATGTGCCGGTGGCGCCGGTGCTGAAGGCGGGCGAGACCGTTGCCTATGCCTTTCTGACCTCCGATTTCGTCGGCACCACCGGCTACAGCGGCAAGCCGATCCATGTGGTGGCAGCCATTGACACCGATGCGGTGCTGACTGGCGTGAAGCTGGTCAAGCACTCCGAGCCGATCGTGCTGATCGGCATTCCGAACTCCAAAATGGTCAAGCTGACCGAAAGCTATGCCGGGCTCGACCTCAAGGCTGAGGCGGCGGCGGGCGGCGATGCCCATGACCTCGACATCATCTCGGGCGCGACGGTGACCATTATGGTGATCGACGACAGCCTGGTGCGCGCCGGCATCAAGGTGGCGCGTGCGCTGGGCCTGGGCGGGCTATCACCTGTGCAGCCGGACGGGCCGAAGCGAGAGGTCGACATGAACCGTGAGGAGGTCGCGGACTGGACCACGCTGGCGGGCGACGGTTCGGTGCGGCGGATGACGCTGGACGTGGGCCAGATCAATGCGGCCTTTGAGGCCACTGGCGACCAGCGGGCGATCCGGCGGCGTGAGCGCGGCGCGGCGGAAGAAACCTTCATCGACATGCATATGGCGCTGGTATCCGTTCCCTCCATCGGCAAGTCGCTGCTGGGCGAGGCAGAGTACCGGAACCTCAAGTCCTGGCTGAAGGAGGGCGAGCACGCCATCCTGGTGCTGGGGCGCGGCAGCTACAGCTTCAAAGGCTCGGGCTATGTGCGCGGCGGCATTTTCGACCGGATCCAGATGATCCAGGGCGATGCCTCAGTGCGGTTTTTCGACCGCCAGCACAAGCGGCTGGGCGGGCTGGCGACAGCAGACAGCCCCAGCTTTGCAGAGCTGGACCTGTTCAAAATCCCGGCAGACGCGGAGTTTGACCCGGCAGAACCTTTCCGCCTGCAGCTTCTGGTGCAGCGCTCGGTCGGTGCGCTGGAGCGGGCGTTCCTGACCTTTGATCTGGGTTACAAGCTGCCCGAGCAGTACCTGGTGCCCGCTGCGCCTGCGCCGAAGGTGGTGGAGGACGACACCGGCGAGGCCGCCGCCAAGGCCGCCCTGTGGCAGCGGATCTGGAAGGACCGGACGCTGGAGATCGGCGTGCTGGGTGTGATGCTGCTGGTGCTGACGGGGGTGTTCTTCTTCCAGTTCCAGGCAACCGTGAATGCGCGCACCTTTTACTGGTTCCGGATCGGATACCTGACCGTCACCCTGGTGTTCTTGGGCTGGTACGCCAACGCGCAGCTCAGCGTGGTGAACCTGATGGCGCTGGCTGGCAGCTTGCGCAGCGGTTTCTCCTGGGACGCCTTCCTGCTGGACCCGCTGGTGTTCATTCAATGGTTTGCCGTTGCTGCTGCGCTCTTGTTCTGGGGCCGGGGCGCCTATTGCGGCTGGCTGTGCCCGTTCGGCGCGCTGCAGGAGCTGACCAACAAGATCGCCCGCGCCCTGAGGGTGCCGCAGATCACCCTGCCGTGGGGCCTGCATGAACGCCTGTGGCCTGCGAAATACATGATCTTCCTTGGCCTGTTCGGCGTCTCGATGGTGTCGATCCCGCTGGCCGAAACCTATGCCGAGGTGGAGCCGTTCAAGACCGCGATCATCCTGAAGTTCGTGCGAGACTGGCCGTTTGTGGTCTTTGCCTTGACGCTGCTGCTGGCCGGGCTGTTCATCGAACGCTTCTACTGCCGCTACCTGTGCCCGCTGGGCGCGGCGCTTGCGATCCCGGCACGGGTGCGGATGTTCGACTGGCTGCGCCGTTACAAGGAATGCGGCAGCCCCTGCCAGACCTGTGCCAACGAGTGCCCCGTGCAGGCCATCCACCCGACAGGTGAGATCAACCCGAACGAATGTGTGAACTGCCTGCATTGCCAGGTTCTGTACCAATCCGAAGCCAAATGCCCGGTTGTGATCAAACAGCTGAAACGCCGGGCCAAGACCGGCAGCCCGGTTCCAGACGTTGCTCTGGGCCGGCCGCCGGCCAATCACCCCAACGCGAACAGGATCAAAGTTTCCTGAAGGAGGACACCATGTCTGAAGACCTGAAAAATAAACTGCCCGTCACCCGCCGCGGCCTCTTGGGGGCCACCGCCTCCGGTGCCGTTCTGGCGGCCACCGGTGCCGGCTCAGCCCTGCTGGGCGCCAAGCCTGCACAGGCGGCGGGCGTCAACCTGGAGCCGGGCGAGCTGGACGAATACTACGGCTTCTGGTCCTCGGGTCAGACCGGCGAGCTGCGCATTCTGGGCGTGCCGTCCATGCGTGAGCTGATGCGGATCCCGGTGTTCAACCGCTGTTCCGCCACCGGCTGGGGCCAGACCAACGAATCCAAAAAGATCCTGACCGAAGGACTGCTGCCGGAGACCAAGGAATTCCTGGCCGCCAACGGCAAGGAAACCTATGACAACGGCGACCTGCACCACCCGCATATGTCCTTCACCGACGGCACCTACGACGGCCGCTACCTGTTTATGAATGACAAGGCCAACACCCGCGTCGCCCGGGTGCGCTGCGATGTGATGAAATGCGACAAGATCATCGAGATCCCCAACGCCAAGGACATCCACGGGCTGCGGCCGCAGAAATTCCCGCGCACCGGCTATGTCTTTGCCAACGGCGAGCACGAGGCACCGCTGGTGAACGACGGCCAGATCCTGGATGATCCGTCGCAATACGTGAACATCTTCTCCGCCATCGACGGCGACACCATGGAAGTTGCCTGGCAGGTGATCGTCTCGGGCAACCTGGACAACACCGACTGCGACTATCAGGGCAAATACGCCTACTCGACCTCCTACAACTCGGAAATGGGCATGACCCTGGCCGAAATGACCGAGAACGAGCTGGACCACGTGGTCGTTTTCAACATTGCAGCCATTGAGGCAGCGATCGAGGCCGGTGAATATCAGGAGCTGAACGGTGCCAAGGTGGTGGACGGCCGCAAGGGCGCGCCGGGCAAGCTGACCCGTTACATCCCGATCCCGAACTCGCCGCACGGCATCAACACCGCGCCGGACAAGAAGCACGTCTGCGTCAACGGCAAGCTGTCGCCGACCGTTTCGGTCATCGACGTCGAGAAGCTGGACGCGCTGTTCGATGCGGATGCTGATCCGCGCTCAGCCATCGTGGCGGAACCGCAGCTGGGCCTTGGCCCGCTTCACACTGCCTTTGACAACCGCGGCTATGCCTACACCACCCTGTTCCTGGACAGCCAAGTGGTGAAATGGGACATCGCCAAGGCCATCGAAGCCTACGCGGGTGCCGATGTGGACCCGATCATGGACAAGGTCGATGTGCAGTACCAGCCGGGCCACAACTCCACCTCCATGGGCGAAACCGCTGAGGCGGACGGCAAGTGGCTGATCTCGATGAACAAGTTCTCCAAGGACCGGTTCCTGAATGTGGGTCCCCTGAAGCCCGAGAACGAGCAACTGATCGACATTTCCGGCGACAAGATGAAGGTGGTGCACGACGGCCCGACCTTTGCTGAGCCGCATGACTCGATCATCGTCCACCGCTCCAAGGTGAACCCGGCCAGCATCTGGGACCGCAACGACCCGATGTGGGAGGATGCGCGCAAGCAGGCTGAGGCGGATGGTGTCGATCTGGACGACTATCAGGACACCATTATCCGTGACGGCGACAAGGTGCGGGTCTACATGTCGAGCCAGGCGCCGAACTTCAGCCTTGAGAAGTTCACGGTGAAGCAGGGCGACGAGGTCACTGTCTATGTCACCAACCTGGATGATATCGACGACCTGACCCACGGCTTCTGCCTGTCGAATTTCGGCATCGCGATGGAAGTCGGGCCGCAGGCCACCGCCTCTGTCACCTTCAAGGCGGAGCGTCCGGGCGTGCACTGGTACTACTGCCAGTGGTTCTGCCACGCGCTGCACATGGAAATGCGCGGCCGGATGCTGGTCGAGCCGCGGAGCGCGTAACAATGAAATGGCTCCCGCCCATATCGCTGGTTGCGGCCCTTTGCGGCCTGGCGCCCGCCGGTCTGACACCCGCCTGGGCGGCGGAATGGGAGGTGCCCAACCGGGCAGGGGCCATCGCTGAAACACTGGCGCAGGCGGCGGATGGCGACACCCTCCGCCTCGCTCCCGGTGAATACGCCGCAACTTTGGTGCTGGACCGGCCTGTCACTCTGGACGGGCAGGGCCACGCCACCTTGGACGGGCAGGGCAAGGGATCGGTGATTACCGTGACCGGCTCTGGCGTAACCGTTCAGAACCTGACTGTCGTCGGCTCTGGTTCCTCGCATCAGGAGATCGACAGCGGCATCAAGCTGACCAAGACCGCAAAGGCGCCGCAGATCCTCAACAATGTGCTGCTGGGCAATCTCTATGGCGTGGATATTCATGGGGCGAAGGACAGCCTGGTGCAGGGCAACCGGATCGAGGGGCGCCTGGACCGGCACATGAACGCCCGCGGCAACGGCGTATACGTCTGGAACGCGCCGGGCGCGGTGGTGGACGGCAATGATATCCGCTTTGGCCGCGACGGGATCTTTGTGAACAGCTCCAAGAAGAACGCCTTTACCAACAACACCTTCCGCGACCTGCGGTTTGCCGTGCATTACATGTACGCCAACAATTCCGAGGTCTCGGGCAATGTCTCGATCGGCAACCACCTGGGCTATGCGGTGATGTTTTCGAAACGGGTCAAGGTGACCGGAAATGTCTCTTTGAACGACCGCGACCACGGGGTGATGCTGAACTACGCCAACCAAAGCGTGATCCGCGGCAACTATGTGAAGGGCGCCAAGGACAAATGCACCTTCCTCTATAACGCGCACAAAAACGATTTCTCCGGCAACTGGTTCGAGGGCTGCGGTATCGGCATCCACTTCACCGCGGGCAGCGACGGCAACCGGATGGTCGGGAACGCCTTTGTCGGCAACCGGCATCAGGTGAAATTCGTCTCCACTAAATGGGTGGAATGGAGCGAGGAGGGCCAGGGCAACTACTGGTCCGATTTCGCAGGTTTTGATGTGGACGGGGACGGCATCGCCGATGCGCCCTACCGTCCGAACGATAGCATGGACCATGTGCTGTGGACCCAGCCCGCGGCAAAACTGCTGATGGGATCGCCCGCGGTGCAGCTGGTGCGCTGGTCGCAATCGGCGTTTCCGGCGCTCTTGCCCGGCGGGGTGATCGACAGCCACCCGCTGATGCGGCCGGAGCGGCCTGAGGCCGCCAGAAAGGTTGAACAGGATGGATAACTCTCCGCTGCAAATCCGCGCGCTGGACAAGTTCCGCGGCAAGACCCAGGTGCTGCATGGCATCGACCTGGACATCGCGCCGGGCGAGCGGCTGGCGCTCTTGGGCCACAACGGCGCGGGCAAGTCGACACTGATCAAGGCGGTACTGGGCCTGATCCGGCATGAGGGCGGCAGCATCCGTATTTGCGGTGCGGCCCCCGGCAGTGCTGCGGCGCGGGCCGCGACCGCCTTTCTTCCCGAAGCAGTCAGCTTCCACCCGGCGCTGACCGGACATGAGCAGCTGTCGCTGTTTGCCCGCCTGGCCGGCGAACGCGCGGACATTGACGGCCTGTTGGAACGGGTTGGCCTGGGCGAGGCGATGCACCGCCGTATCGGTGCCTATTCCAAGGGGATGCGGCAGCGGCTGGGCCTGGCACAGGTGCTGCTGGGCCGCCCGAAGCTGGCACTGCTGGATGAACCCACCAGCGGCCTGGACCCGATCTCGCGCCAGGACCTCTATGCCATCATCAATGAGCTGGCTGAGCAGGGCGCGGCAGTGCTGATCGCCTCCCACGCGCTGACTGAAGTGGAGGCCCGCACCGACCGTATCGCCATCCTGCGCAAGGGGGTGAAGGTTGCAGACGACACGCTGGCGGGCCTGTCAGCCCAGGCCGGATTGCCTGTCAAACTGCGGGTGCAGGCCAGCGGCGCGCACGCCGACCGGATCGCAACAGAGACCGGCGGGCGGCGGATCAATGGCGCCTCGGTCGAAATCCTGTGCTCGCCTCAGGACAAGATGGCCGAACTGCGCAAGATCGCCGCCATGGGGGACGCCGTGGCCGATATCGACATGGTGCCGCCTCGGCTGGAAGACCTCTATCGCCATTACTCCGGGGAGGACCGCAAATGAGACGTGCCTTTGCCATTGCCCGTTCCGAGATGCTGATCCTGCGGCGCAACCGCTGGCTGTTCATGGCCACGCTGATCATGCTGGCCTTTGCGCTGGCGCTGTCCTTTGCCGGATCGGCGCCGACGGGAACGCTGGGGGTGGATATGCTGACGGTCTCCGTGGCTTCGATGACCACGCTGTCGGTTTACCTCGCGCCGCTTTTGGCGCTGATGATGGGGTTTGATGCGGTGGCAGGCGACCGCGACCGCGGCAGCCTCGCCCTGCTGCTGGCCTATCCCGCGGGGCGGGCTGAGATCCTCTTGGGCAAGCTGATGGCGCATCTGGCGGCCTTAGCTGTCGCCATGTGCATTGGATTTGGCGCTGCCGGGGCGGTTGCCGCATGGTTCGGCGGTGCGGGGGCGGAGAGCCTGATGGCATTGGGGCGGCTGGTGCTGACCTCGATCCTGCTGGGTGCGGTGTTCCTGGTGCTGGGCTATGCGCTGTCGGCGCTCAGCAGCGGGGCCACGGCTGCAGCCGGCCTGTCTGCGGGCGTGTGGCTGATGTTTGTGGTGCTTTACGACCTGGGTCTGCTGGGCGCGGTGGTGATGGACAGCGGCGGGGTCTTCACCCAGAAGATCTTCCCTTGGGTGATGGTCGCCAACCCGGCAGATGCGTTCCGGCTGTGGAATGTGGCGGCCTCGGAAAGCGTCGCCTTGTCCAGCGGCATGGCGGGCGCTGCCGGCGCCTTGCCCGGCTGGGCCGCACCGCTGTCGCTGCTGCTGTGGCCCGCGCTGGGCTTCCTGATGGCCTGGGCCGCGTTCCGGAGGGTGGAGCCATGAAACGCCTGATCCTTGCCGCTGCCCTGGTCCTTGCTGCCTGTCAGGAGGAAGAGGCCAAGGCGCCGCCCGCGCCGGTGGAACTGACCGCGACGGCGCTGAGCTATTTCTGCCAGATGAATGTTGCCGAACATGGCGGACCCAAGGGGCAAATTCATCTGGACGGCTTCCCGGCACCGCTGTTCTTTGCCCAGGTGCGTGATCTGGCCGCCTATATGAAAAGCCCGGAGCGGGATGCAGAGATCACCGCTGTATATGTCAGCGACATGGGCGCCGCGGCTAGCTGGGCCCAGCCCGGCACCCGTAACTGGATTGATGCCAGAGAGGCGCATTTTGTGGTCGGCTCTAACGTGGCGGGCGGTATGGGCGCGCCGGAGGTTGTGCCGTTTGCCTCCGCCGACGAGGCGGCGCGGTTTGCTGACCGCTACGGCGGATCCGTCGCCGGGTTTGAGGCCATACCCGACGACGCGGTCCTGGGACCGGTCGACCTGGATCAGCAGCTGGAAACACCTTCCTGAGAGCCAAGCAGCCCCGCGCCGGGCAGCTTCAGACCGCTACCGGGTGCAGTCTCATCTCCGCGGCAATCGCGTGGCCTTCCATGCCCTCCATCCGGCTGATACGGGCGGTGCGCTGCGCCAGTTCGTGCGACGCTTCTGAATTGCAGCGCTGCCAGGTGACTGTCTTGGTGAACTTATGCACCGAAAGCCCGCCAGTATAGCGCGCAGCGCCGCTGGTGGGCAGCACGTGGTTGGGGCCGGAAGTCTTGTCACCGAAGGACACAGTCGTCTCCTTGCCTAGAAACAGCGAGCCGTAGGCGGTGAGCCGGTTCAGCCACCAGTCGAGGTCTTCCGCTTGCACCTGCAGGTGCTCCGGTGCGTAGCGGTCGGCCACTTGCGCGGCCTCCTCGCGGCTGCCGCACAGAACCACCTCGGCGCGCTCGTGCCAGGCGCGGTGGGCGGCGGAGAGGTTGGGCTCCGGCAGTTGGTCTATCAGCGCCTGAGCGCGGGCCATGACGCCTTTGGCCAGCGCCTCATCGGTGGCGACCAGCCAGACCGGGCTGTCCGCACCGTGTTCGGCCTGGCTGACCAGGTCCCAGGCAACGGTTTCCACATCGGCGGTGCGGTCGGCGATCACCAGGGAATCGGTAGGGCCTGCAAACATGTCGATGCCGACTTCGCCGAACAGCATCCGTTTGGCTTCCGCCACATAAGAGTTGCCGGGGCCGACCAGGATGTCCGCGGGTTCAGCTCCGAACAGGCCCTGGGCCATGGCGGCAATGCCCTGCACTCCGCCCAGGTTCAGGATCAGGTCGGCACCGCACAGGTCCATGGCATAGATGATGGCGTCAGGAATGCCGCTGCCGGGGCGCGGAGGCGAGACCGCGGTGATATGCGGCACACCGGCAACCTTGGCGGTGGTGATCGTCATCAGCGCACTGGCGATATGGCTGTAGCGCCCGCCCGGCACATAGCAGCCTGCGCTGGAAACCGGGATTTGCTTCTGGCCCGCGATCAGGCCGGGGATCACCTCCACCTCGCACTCACCCATGGTGGCCTTCTGCGCCTCGGCAAAGCGCCGGATGTTGGCATGGGCGAACTGAATATCTTCCTTGGTCTGCTGCGAAACGCGGTTGCAGGCCGCGCGGCGCTGGGCCTCTGTCACCACGATCGGGCCGGTCCAGCCATCCAGCTTTTGCGCATACCGGCGCACGGCGTCTTCGCCTTCGCGCTGGATATTGGCGAGCATCACGGCGACGGTGTCGCGGATATCGCTGTTCTCGGCGGCCGGGCGCGGCTGGGCCTGTTTCAGATAGGTGATTGCCATGATCCATGTTCCTTGAAGGGCCGCCGGGTGTGCGGGTAAGCGCACGGCGCGGTTTGCGCTTTAAACAGCGCCCAAGGCCCCGAACGGTCAAGCCGGGGCCAACTGGTTTCGAGAAACACGAATGTTTGTTTCGAATTGCGCTCTGCCTTTACGGGTCTTTCGCGGGCAGCGTCCGGAACTCCTCGGCCAGCCAGGGGAAGCGTGCACTGATCGGGTCAGTGAAATGGTGGCACAGGGACTTTTGCAGCGCCTCGTGGATCAATTGCGAGGTGGCTGCCGGATAGACGTTTGTTGTGAACAGCGACACCGTGCGGGCAAAGCTCTTGCCCGGAAACCGAACCACCTTCACCTTGTCGTGGAAGCGCTGGGCGCGGTGGTAGCTGGCTGCGGTGGTCACGGTCCAGCCGCTGCTTTCGGCAACGAGGCCGATGATCGACTGGTTGCATTCCAGCTCAAACCGGTTTGGCAGCGAGATTTTAAGCCGGGTCAGCTGGGTTTCGATCTGTTTGCCGATGGTGTGGTCGCGGGAATAGCGCAGGAAGGGCAGCGGCGCTTCCGGCTTGGTCAGTTCCTCAATGCTGCCGGTGTACCCGGCCGGCACCACCAGAATGAACGGATCGCGCATCAAGGGGTACTCGATCAGATCCGGCAGCAGCCCGGCCGGGCGGGTGGCAACACCGGCATCCAGTTTCTGCTCCTGCAGTTTTGCGATGATCTCATGGCTGGGCCGGGTGTAGTGGCGGAAATTGCAGCGGGGCAGGGCGGTGGACAGGAACTGGAACAGCTCCGGGCCGACTTCATTGTCGAAATCATCCAGCAGCGCCATCCGCAGATCGGTGGCGTGCTGCCAGCTGCCGGAACGGATTTCCGCCTCGCCGCGCTTCAGTGTCATCAGCCCTTCATAGACATAGCGGGCAAAGACCACCCCGGCCGGGGTCAGCCCCATCGGGCGGCGGGTGTGATCCACCAGATCAACACCCAGCGCGCTTTCCAGGCTGCGCAGATGGTTTGAAACGGTGCTGATCGACAGGCCGGTTTCCGCAGCGACTTTTTGTATTGATCCGGACTTTGAAATAAGCTGGAACACTTCCAGCCACCTCAGGCTCAGGGATTTCTGCACAGGCTGCACCTCCTGTTCACCAATGTGTTTCCGTTAAAAACGAAACTAAGTTTTACTTTGGGCGGAAAAGCAACTTTATTCTACTGTGTATTTTCTTCCCGGATATGGTTTGCCGTGCAAAAATATATGTCCGAGGCCCGCATTGAACGGACCCGGAATTCCACTGGGAGGAGATCCAACATGATTAAAAAGTATCTGCTGACGACTGCTTATGCCGGTATCGCGGCCCTGTCTGCCTCGCAAGCCTCTGCCTTGGATGAGATCACCGTCGCCTATTTCCTTGAATGGCCGATGCCCTTCCAGTTTGCCAAGGCCAATGGCACCTATGAGGAGGAGATGGGCGTCAAGATCAATTGGGTGTCCTTCGATACCGGCACCGCGATGTCGGCTGCGATGGCCTCTGGCGACGTGCAGATTGCCGTGAGCCAGGGCGTGCCGCCGTTTGTGGTGGCAACTTCTGCCGGGCAGGATCTCCAGGCGGTGGATGTGGCGGTGAGCTATTCGGACAACGATAATTGCGTGGTGGCCGAGGCGCTGGAGATTGACAAGGACAGCGCCGGCGAGCTGAACGGCAAGAAAGTCGGTGTCCCGATCGGCACCGCGGCGCATTACGGCTTCCTGTCGCAGATGGCGCATTTCGGGGTCGACGTCGGCTCAATGGAGATCGTCGATATGGCACCTGCTGACGGCGCGGCGGCCTTTGCCCAGGGCAACCTGGACATGGTGTGCGGCTGGGGCGGCGCGCTGCGGCGGATGGTGGAGCATGGCAACGTGCTTCTGACCGGTGCGGAGAAGGAAGAGCTGGGCATCCTGGTGTTCGACGTGACCAGCGCACCCGCGGAGTTCGCCGAGTCGGAAGGCGAGCTGCTGAGCAAGTTCCTGAAGGTGACCGCAGATGCCAACGCCATGTGGAACTCCGGTGACAAGAAAGACGAGATGCTGCCGGTGATTGCCAAAGACGCCGGTATGGATCTTGCGGATGCCGAGGCCACCATCGCCACCTTCACCTTCCCGTCAGCAGAAGAGCAGCTGTCGGAGAAGTGGCTGGGCGGCGGCGCGCAGACATTCATGAAAGGCGTGGCAGACATTTTTGTGAATGCGGGCAGCATCGAGGCGGCGCTGGATTCCTATGAGGGCGCCGTCAACAGCGCTCCGCTGGAAGCCGCGCAGAACTGACCCGCAGCGGTCTGAAGATGTCGAACGGCCCGGTTTTCGGGCCGTTTGCATCCGGGGTTGCAGGGCGGATGCCGCAAGGCCCTAACAGGAAGGGGAGAAGATGTCGGGACTGGACATCAAAAATGTCTCCATGCGTTTTGACCTGCCCAACGGCAGTTCGGTCCAGGCGCTGAAAGACGTTTCATTGAATTTGCAGGCAGGAGAGCTGCTGTCGGTGCTGGGTCCGTCGGGATGCGGCAAGACCACGCTGCTGAATATCCTGGCGGGCTTTCTGGCCCCAACGGAGGGGGTGGTGGAGCTGAACGGCCACGTGGTGACCGGGCCGGACGCGGAACGCGGCATGGTGTTCCAGAGGGGCGCGCTGTTTGAATGGATGAATGTGCGCGACAATGTGGAATTCGGCCCCCGGATGAAGGGCATGGGCAGGGCGGAGCGGGAAAAGATCTCCGACCACCTGCTGGAAATCGTCGGCTTGCAGGACTTCAAGGAAAAGGCGGTTTACGAGCTGTCCGGCGGCATGCAGCAGCGGGTGGCGCTGGCCCGCTGCCTGGCGAATGAGCCGGACGTGATCCTGATGGATGAGCCGCTGGGCGCGCTGGACGCGCTGACGCGGGAAAAGATGCAAGGTTTGGTGCTGAAGCTGTGGAAGGAGACCGGCAAGACCATCATCCTGATCACCCACTCGGTTGAGGAGGCGCTGCTGCTGGGCGAACGGCTGATCGTGATGGCGCCGCGCCCGGGCCGTATCCACCGCGAGTACCAGCTGCCTTTTGCCGAGCGCGGGGTGAATGCCGATCTGCGCGACGTCAAGAAATCCGAAGGCTTTGCCGAGACCCGCGATGAGATCCTTTCGATGATCTGGGAGATGGAAGAGGAGATCATGGGCCGGACGGAGCAAGTGGCATGACGGTTCTGCTGTTCTACGTTGCGTTGTTCGCCGGCGCCTTCTTCCTGGTGAAATTCATTCGCAAGGGCATGCAGTCGCGGCATGATTTTACCAGCCTCAAGACCGTGACCTTCGGCGATGAAAGCGCTGTGAGCCCGGACCGGGCGGCGTCGATCATCTCGGTGCTGGTGATCTTTGTGATCTGGGCGGCCTTCACCGGCTCCAAGCTGTTTCCGCTTCATGTGCCAGGGCCGTTTACCGGCGAAACCACCTTTACCTATACGCTGGAAAACACCGAGGGCAGCACCGATGACGCGGAAGTTGCTGTCCGGGTGGCCGGGTTCGGCGAGGCAAGCCCCAAGTTCGAGGTGGACCCTGGCAACGGCTTTGCCAAAAACGATGCGCTGGCGGCGCAGGCCGGGCGGTCCACGACTCTGATCTTCGACCGCAATGATGAGGCCAAACGCAAGGAGGGCGCCAAGGTGGTCGCCATCAATGGCGAGCCGATCGGGCCTGGCACGGCTGTCGACACCGGCGATGGCACGGTGACGCTGACCGGCAAGGGCGCAATCAGCTTTACCCCCAGCGCCGGAATGCAGATGAACCCGATCTGGCTGCCGGCACCGGAAACGGTGGTGGCGCGGTTCTTTGAAATCGCATCCGAAGGATATCAGAACTTCTCGCTGTGGCAGCACCTGGGCTGGTCTCTGGCACGGGTGATTGCCGGGTTCGTTGCCGGCGCGATTGTCGGCATTCCGCTGGGCTATGCCATGGGCCTGTCCGGGTGGTTCCGCGGCTGGTTCGACCCGATTGTGGAATTCATGCGCCCGGTGCCGCCGCTGGCGCTGATCCCGCTGGTGATCATCTGGTTCGGCATCTGGGAAACCGGCAAGATCGTCCTGCTGTTCCTCGCCGCACTTTGGATCATGACGATTGCGGCGCGGGCCGGGGTGTCCGGCGTGAACATCTCAAAAATCCACGCGGCCTATTCGCTGGGGGCGTCCAAGTGGCAGATCATGCGCCATGTGATCGTGCCGAACTCGCTGCCGGAGATTTTTACCGGTGCGCGGGTCGCCATGGGCGTCTGCTGGGGCACGGTTGTGGCCGCCGAACTGGTTGCGGCGCAGAAGGGCGCAGGGATGATGATCATCGCCGCGTCCAAGTTCCAGCTGACCGATATCGTGATCATGGGCATCGTGCTGATTGGCATCATCGGCTATGGCATCGACATCCTGATGCGCAAGGCGGAGAGCTGGCTGGTGCCGTGGAAAGGCCGCAGCTGATCGCAAGCTGAAAACCGCAACGCAAACGCCCGGGCATTTCCCCGGGCGTTTTGCACTTCAGGACGGGTTCAGCCGCGAATGCGCTCAAACTCCGGGTCGTATGGAGACGGCGCGATGACGGTGGCAGGCACAAGATCACCGCAAAGGTCGAGCTGCATCGTGCTGCCTTCCACCGCAAGTTCCGGTTTCACAAAAGCATACGCCAGGTTCAGTCCCGTCCGGTGCCCCCAGTCGCCGGAGGTCACGGTGCCCACAACCTGATTCCCCTGCATCAGCGACGCGCCGCCATGTGCCGGGGCGCGGGTGGCATCCACTTGCAGCGTGACCAGTTTCTTGCGGACGCCTTCGGATTGGCGTTTCAGCAGGGCTTTGCGGCCGATGAAATCGTCTTTCTCCAGCTTCACGAACCGGTGCAGCCCGGTCTCGAACGGGTCGAACTCGGTGATCAGGTCGGCTTTCCAATGCAGGAAGCCCTTCTCCATCCGCATGGACTCGACCGCTCGGGCGCCAAAGAGTTTGAGGCCGTGCTCTTCGCCAGCCTTCCGCAGCGCCAGATAGGCGGCGTAGAGCGAGGCGTTGGGGACGTGGATTTCATAGGCCAGTTCGCCCGAAAAACTGACGCCCAACACGGTGGCAGGGGCAAAGCCTATGAAGCATTCACGCACCGACAGCCACGGGAAGGCCTCCCGCGACCAGTCGCCCCGGGCGCAGGCTGAAAGCACATCCCGTGCCCGGGTGCCGGCCAAGACCAGGATGGTCTGGTCATTGGTGAGGGAGCGGATCTGCACGTCCTCGCCGGGCCGGATGTGCTGGCTTAGCCAGTCCATGTCATGAGATTCACTGGCGGCGGCGGAACCGTACCAGATACGTTCGGGGCCTCTGTCAGAGGCAGGCAGGTTAGCGACTGTGGCCTCGCCCTTGACCATGCCATGGCGGTTCAACAAGTAGCCAAGCCCGACGCGGCCCGTCCGTTTGGTGACACTGCCGCAGAACATGCGGTCCAGGAATGCATGGCGGCCGGTTCCGGTGATCTCGAACCGGTTAAAGCCGTTGACCTCGGCCAGGCCAGCGTTCTCTTGCACGGTCTTCACCTCGGCGGCCACCACGCCGAAAGCCTCGTCAAAGTTGAAGGTGAGCGCGGCGTGAAAGTCAGGCGAGGGCTTGAAGTAATCTACCCGCTCCCAGCCGTTCACCACGGTGAACTCGGCGCCCTCGGCGGCCAGCACCGGCGTCAGCGGTGTGGTTTTAGCCGGGCGGCCCGCCGGACGATGCTCATGCGGGAAGTGGAAGCGGAATTCGTTCTGATAGTCCTCAATTGCCTTGAGCGCAGTCAATTCCACATTGGCATGGCCCGTAAAGCGGCGAGGATCGAGACACCAGGTGTCATAACACGCCTCGCCATGCACAATCATCTGCGCCAGCAGCCAGCCATGCCCGCCGCCTTCGCCTAGGCCCGCACGCAATCCGATGGCGCAGAAGGCGTTGCGTTTGCCGGGGATCGGGCCAATCAGCGGCGCACCGTCGATGGTGTAAGTGATCGGGCCGTTGACGATGGTGCGTATGCCCGTCTCGCGAAGGGCAGGCATCCGTTCAAATGCGCCCTCCAGCACGTCCATCACCCGGTCCAGATCATCGGGGCACAGGGCATTCACGAAGTTCGGGTCGATTCCGTCCATGCCCCAGGTCTTGCAACCCTGCTCGTAGAATCCGATCAGCAGGCCGTTCTTTTCCTGCCGGCAATAATAGTCCGAGATCGGGCAGCGGATCAGCGGCATCCGGTGGCCTGCCTCTTTGATGGCGGGGATGTCCTCGGTCAGAAAATACTGATGCTCCATCGAGGCGACCGGGTGATGCACCCCCATCATTGCACCGACCTCGTTCACCCGGTATCCGCAGGCATTGACGACGATATCGCAGTCGATATCACCGTGTTCCGTGTGCACGGTCCAGGTATCGTCCTTGTGCTGGGTAAGCGCGGTCACTGGCGTGTTGCGGTAAATCTCGGCGCCGGCCTTACGGGCCCGCCGGGTCAGGGCCTGGCACAACTGCGCCGGGTCGATGTCACCATCCAGCGGATCCCAAAGGCCGCCTGCCAGGTTGCAGGTGGAGATCAGCGGGTGGCGGCGGCCGCATTCCTCGGCGCTGATGATCTCGAAATGCACATCCATGCCGCGCGCCATCGAGGCGAAATGCCGGTACCCCTGCATCTGCGCCTCGGTATTGGCGAGCCTTATGCCGCCGTCGCCGTGGTGGTAGTTGATCGGATAATCCGGGTCCCCGGCCAGCTCCTTATAAAGGTTGATCGAGTGGGATTTGAGCCCGATCATGGTCTGGTTCGTGCCGAAGTTCGTCACCTGCGCTGCCGAATGCCAGGTGGTGCCGCTGGTCAGCTCGTCACGTTCGATCAGGACAACGTCGCTCCAGCCTTCCACGGTGAGGTGGTACAGAGTGGAGCAGCCGGCAATGCCGCCGCCGATCACCACAACCTTGGTGCGCGATTTCATAACGATGAGCCTCCGGGTAGGTCTGAACCGACTAAGCACCCGGAAGCAAGCGGCGGCAATGCGGCCGGCTGTTTTTCGCAGAAATTCGAAAGCGTGCTTGCAGGAACTCAGAATGACCAGCTTGCGATTGCCAACCGAAGGCCGCGGCAGGCACTGCGGTTAGGGTATTTGCCGCATAAGGCCATGAAACGGCAGAGCCTTAAGTCAAAAAAGGCGCACCCAGGGCACAGGCGGCCGGCCGCGGAAATATTGCGGGCTGAAACTTTCTTACGGGCTGAGATTTGGTCTTGCGGACCGTCAGCCTTGCGCCCCCGATACCAAGCGGGGCGTAACGGACCGCTGTTCCAAGGCGGCGCTGAGGCACACCGGATGGACCGCAACAGGCAGCAGAAGCGCGACGCCGCCGGGGCGAGGGGAAATCGCGCCGGTCCTGAGGAAATACATGCCCGTTGACGGCTCGGCCCGGGCAAACGCACACTGCCGGGCAACGGTGGAGCATATATCCTATGGAAATGTCGCAGATGGCCGCAAATTGTGCTGAAACTGGCGTCATGCCGAGGAGGTTGACCGGCAATCTGGCCTTATCATTTTTCCAAACTGTATCTGTCGGAGCTATGCAAGCCTCCGCAAGGTTTCACCGTTCAAAAAAGAAAATAATGAACACAAGTCCAAAGGGAGAATTGATCAAATGACTGTAAAGGCGAAAGTTTCGCGGCGCGGGCTGCTGCAGGGGGCGGGGGCTGCGGCTTTGGCGGCGCCGCTTTATTCGAAAAGCGCGCTGGCGTCTTCGGGGGAAGTGAACATCCTGATGTGGTCGGACTACCTGCCGCCGGAATTCATTTCCGGCTTTGAGGCCAAGACCGGCATCAAGGTGAACTACACCGGCATCGGGTCGAACGAGGAAATCATCAACAAGATGAAGGCCACCAAGGGCCAGGGCTTTGACATCGTCAGCCCGACCAACAACCGCTCGCTGCAGTGGGGGCCGCTGGAGCTGCTGAAGCCCTTCGACATGAGCAAGGTGAACATTGATGCGGTGAACCCGGCGATGGCCAAGATCGGCACCGATGCCTGGAACTTCGGCGGCCAGGGCGTGCATTGGCTGCCGCATATCTGGGGCACCGAGGGCATCGCCTACCGCACCGACAAATGGCTGCCCGCGGGCGATGCGCCGTCTTACGGCGACGTCTGGAGCGAGGAGAACGCGGGCAAGACCATGGGCCGGGCGCATTCGATGATGCTGGGCGCAGGCCTGTTCATGGAAGCCTCGGGCGAGATGGAGCCGGGCTCGATCTGGGCGGCTTATGACGACGAGGAGACCATGCGCAAGGTCTGGGGCCAGGTCACCGACTGGTGCGTGGCGCGCAAGGACCGGATCAAGCTGATCTGGAACGATGCCGACACCCAGAAGAACGGCCTCCTGAACGAGGGCGTGGTGGTCGGGCAGACCTGGGACGGCCCGCCGCTGGCGCTGAAATCCGCAGGCGAGCCGGTGCATTACCAGGCGCCGGTCGAGGGCGCGATGGCCTGGGTCGACGGCATGTCGATGCCGGTGGGGGCGCAGAACGAGGAGCAGGTCTATGCCTTCATCGACTATGCCTACCAGCAGGAGCCCGCAGGCAAGGCGATCGACAGCCACGGCTACAACTCGCCGGTGCTGGGCGCCGACAGCTTCTCCGGCGATGTCTACAAGAAGAACTTCGCCGAGGCCTATCCGGGCGACAGCCTGGCCAATCTGAACCCCTGGCCGGCCGAGGCGCCCTGGTACGCCGACGTGCGCACCGAGTTCGTCAACAAGTTCAAGAGCGCCTGACGCCCGGGCGCGCGATCACACCGGCCCCCGAACGGCGTCCCGGGGGCCGGCAGCGCGCCGGTGCGGCGCAGTAACATACCACCATGAAATGGGGAGGCAGGCCTGGCGGGGCCGGTGGCAGGCCACCGGACTGGCAGCTGCACCCTGGGGAGAAGCCAAATGAGTGCTGGGGTCGGCGTTGATCTCGAGAACCTGTGGATCCGCTTCGGCGACTTTGTTGCCGTGCGCGATGCCAATGTGACCATCAACGGGGGGGATTTCTTCTCCTTCCTGGGGCCGTCGGGCTGCGGCAAGACAACCATCCTGCGCGCGGTCTCGGGGTTTCTGGAGCCCAGCGACGGCCGCGTCCTGATCGGCGGCAGCAACATGAAGGGGATCGGGCCGAACAAGCGCCCGACGGCGCTGATCTTCCAGAACCTGGCGCTGTTCCCGCTGATGAAGGTCTGGGAGAACATCACCTTTTCGATGGAAATCAAGGGCGCCTCGGCCCGCGAGCGCCGCAAGCGCGCCGATGAGCTTTTGGACATGATCGCGCTGCCCGGCCAGGGCGGCAAGCTGCCCTCGGAACTGTCGGGCGGCCAGCGCCAGCGGGTGGCGATTGCGCGCGCCCTGTGTGCAGAACCCGATGTCCTGCTCCTGGACGAGCCGCTGTCAGCCTTGGACCTGAAGCTGCGCCAGCACATGCGCACCGAGCTGCGCGAGATCCAGCAGCGGGTCGGCATCACCTTCATCTACATCACCCACGACCAGGGGGAGGCGCTGACCATGTCCGACAACATCGCGGTGATGAAGGCGGGCGTGATCGACCAGATCGGTGACGGCAAGACCATCTACAACGACCCCGCCACCGCCTTTGCCGCGTCTTTCGTGGGCGAAAACAACGTCTTCCGCGGCAGGATCAAGCGGGTGATGGGCGATGAGGCGCTGA